>NZ_JAAKGN010000065.1:0-24424 GCF_011039295.1 Modestobacter sp. KNN46-3
CTCGCCATTGAGGTGGTTCGGGCCGGCAGTGAACGTGTATGCGCCGTTGCTGGTCGTCTCCGGTACGACGACGTCGACCCCGCCCAGGTCATCGGTGACCTGGATCAGCCCAGCGAAGCTGATCGCGCCGTAGTAGTCGCGACGATCTCCGCGGGACTCCGGATCCGGGCAGCGGCGCGAACGACCTGGGCGGCGACCAGGACATCCGCTACGCGGATCCCCCCACGAGAACTCCGGCCGCCGCCGGGCCAGCGGCAGCTCGGTCCTCTCCCGAGGTCTGCCCCGCGTCGCCGACGTCCCAGCGGCACGGTGCAGCACCATCCCCAACGTCTGCCGGACGACGGGCGCCGGCCGACTCATCCACCCCGCACTGCTCCGCCGTCACAGGAGCGGCCGAAATGGTCCGTCGCGGAGAACTGCTCACCTACAGTCCTCCGCGATGCCAAGCGGAGACGGGAACCTGTGATGGACGAGAACCGAGCGCTCGGGCACGACCGAGAAGCTGCCACACCCCGCCAGGTCGACACCGTGGCCCTCGACCTCTCCCATGCCCGACCCGGATTTGTCCAGGCCGATTCGTCGGAAGGCCAGATCGCCGAAGGCCCACCCGACGGTGGAGCGAGCTCTGGAAACTCACCGGACGACCGTCGACGGCGCCGGAGGCTGCGCAGGGCACTCGTCGCCGTCGGCGTCCTGATGCTCGTCGTGGTGCTCGTGGCGGGCGGGGGCGTGTGGTACCTGACCAACCGATACGGCGGCAACATCGACCGGGTGGGAGACGTCTTCGCCGACATGGACGAGGACTCCCGACCGGCCGCCCCGAGCGAGGTCGCCAGCGGTGGTGCGCCAGTGACCTTCCTGCTCGTCGGGTCGGACACCCGGGCCCAGCTGGACGAGGGCGAACTGCCTGATGCCCGATCCGACGCGATCATGATCGCCCGCCTAGCCGCAGACCGGCAGCATGCCCAAGTCATCTCGATCCCGCGCGATTCCTGGGTTGACATCCCCGGGCACGGCATGAACAAGATCAATGCCGCCTACGCCTTCGGCGGCCCTCCTTTGCTGATCCAGACCGTCGAGCAGCTGACCGGTGTGCGCATCGACCACTACGCCGCGATCAGCTTCGCTGGGCTGATCCAGGTCACCGATGACCTGGGCGGGGTCGACGTCGTCGTACCGGAGACGACCAGCAACGGCGCATACACGTTCACTGCCGGCCCGAACCACCTCAATGGCGAGCAGGCCAAGGCGTACGTCGCTCAGCGCTACGGCCTGCCGGGGGGTGACTTCGACCGGGTGAAGCGGCAGCAGAACTACCTGCGCTCGATGTTCGGCAAGCTCTTCTCGTCATCTACCGCCAGCGACCTCGGTGAGCTCGGTGAGCTCGACAGCGTTCTGCGCACAGTCGCCAGTGCGGTCGCCGTCGACGACACCCTGGGGACCACTGATCTGCTGACCCTCGGGTACTTCGCGCGCAGCATCCGTCCCGATGACGTGGCCTTCTTCACCGCCCCTGTGATGGGCACCGGCCGCGAAGGCACCGCCAGCGTCGTCTACCTCGACGCGACCACCGGCGAACGCATGTGGGGTTACCTCCAGACCGATTCCCTGAGCAGCAACACCGCCGAGTTCAGCGACGAGGCGCTGCCCGAGACCCCGCGCTGAGGGCAGCCCGGGCCCCGGTCAGCGCGCGGTGGGAAACACCTCTGCTGTGAACGACGGGACGGCTGAGCACGCTGGGGTGTGCACCAGAGAAGTGCTGTCGGCGAGCCCCGGGCCGTACGCCCGATCTGTCATACAGTCCCCCGAACGAATCCGAGCAGCGGAGGTGACGTGGTGTCGGGAACCGTCCCCTACGCCGTGATGGCCCTCCTGGGCATCGGGTTCATCCTGCGGCGAGCGCACGGCAGCTGGCTGGCGCCCGGCCCGTTCCTGGCGCTGTTCTGGACGGCGGGCCTCGCCCTGCCACCGCTCGTCGCCCCGACCTTTTACTCCTCCGACTCCGCGGTCTGGTACGTGGTCGCCCTGGTCGGGGGGTTCTGCCTGGGTTCCTGGGTCGCTGCCGGCCATATTCCCACCCGGCCTGTCGGGGTGACTCCTCACCCGTTCCACGGGCCGCTGCTCCGTGGACTGGCCGCAGCGGGCACGGTCACCGGCGTCCTGGCCACCGTCATCGTCCAGATGGCCAACGGCTACTCGGTCACGTCGATCTTCTCCGCGCAGGCGCTCATGAACGCGGCCGCCGCGTTCTCACAGGATCGGTACACCGGGCAGAGCTCCACCCCGCTGGTGGTGCCGCTGCTCATGTCGATCACCTACGCCGCCGCGATCGTCGCGCCGCTCGCTGCCCGCGGACTCCCACGGCGCCACGCGATCTCCTGCGTCGTCGGTCCCCTGGCTGCATCCTTCCTCTACGCCCTGCTGACCACAGCACGGGCCGGCATGCTCATGGTCGCCTTCTTCTTGGCCGCCAGCTGGCTCGCCGCCCGCGTGCACGACCGGGGCGAGACTCTGCGGATGAGCCCACGGGCAGTGATCACCGCACTCGGCGCTGGGTTGGCTGTCGCCACCGCCTTCATCGGCATCGCGTTCGTCCGGGTCGGCTCCTTCAGTGCCGACATGCGGCAGGTCATCGCCGAGAAGCTGGTCGGCTACGCCGTCGGCTACATGCCCGTCTTCTCCCAGTATTTCACCGACTCCGCGCCGACCTTCCCGGAGCGTTGGGGCACGGCGACGTTCGCTGGCATCAGCGGAAGCTCCGGCGGGCAGAGCCGCGGCTACGACGACTTCCTGCCGCTCGGGCCCGGCCTGTCGGTCAGCAACATCTACTCGGTGTGGCGCTTCCTGATCGACGACTTCGGCATCGTGGGAGCTCCGATCGCGGCCGCGCTGCTCGGCTTCGCTGCCACCAGGGCATGGACCTGGCTCATCCGCCGCCCGAACGGCGTGAGCCTGGTCATGCTGGCCTGCGCCTACGCCTTCACGCTGAACAGCTCCACGCAGCCGCCGTTCATGTTCACGAACGTCGCTCTCGCCATCGGGCTCGCCGCCGTCGTCCTCAGCTGGCCCGCCGGCGCTGTCGCAGTGCCGCCGGGCACCGAGGCGGCAGCCCGCACGTCCCCGAGGACCTGGCCCCGACCGAAGGCGCCGACGCACCCCCGAACGCCCGACCGGGTACGCCTCGCCTCCGTCGGGGCGCCGCCCGAGAGCTGAACCGGCAACGGCTCATCGTTCACACCCGCCACCCCGCACCCATCCGCCCCAGCGGCCGCGTGACCTGCCCGAGCCGGCCCACGAGCCCGGCTACGGTGGCGGCATGCCACGGACGGCAGGAACTGGCGTGCAGCCCGAGCAGCTCCTGATCAGTGAGCCCGAACTGGGCCCCGGTGCGACGAGCGTCCGGCGTTCGCGCGTGGACAGGCTCATCGCCATCCGAGTGGTCGCCGGCTTCGGGGCGGCCCGGGCCGTTCCGGGGGTGCTGACCCTGGTCAGCGTCCCGGTCTGGCTGCACCTGTACGGCGCGGCCAACTACGCGCTCTACTCCCTCTACTGGGCCACCGCACTCGTCGGCACCTCACTGTCCGGTGGCTGGCTGCGGCAGGCCATCCTGCGGCACAGCGGCGGCACGTCCCCGCAGTACGAAGACGTCGCCGCACGCACCCGGTTGCTGGTGGAGTCGACGGCCGTGCTGGCCGTCGTCCCGCTGGCCCTTCTCATCGGCCCGAACGCCGGCCGGCCCGCCGACCTGGTGGCGCTCCTGGTCGTCGCCGCGGCCAGCCTGCTGCTGACCGGCCGCTACAGCGTGGCGCAGACCACCCTGCAGCGAGACGGCCGATCGACCCGCTACGCCCTCGCTGAGCTGGTCCGGGTGGGCGGTGCCCTGGTCGTGTCCGTGGTCCTTGCCCTGGCCGGGCAGGTCACCAGCTGGGCCCTGGTGCTCGCCACCGCGGCCGGAACCGCCGGTGCCCTGGCCATCGCCCGGCGGGGCCAGCCGGCCACCGGCGGCCCCCGCGTGCCTGCCGCCGCGGTGCTGAGAGCGCACTGGCGGTACGGCTGGCCGATGTCGATCTGGCTGACCGCGTCGGGCAGTCTCATCTACCTCGACCGCTTCGTGATCACCGAGCTGTACGGGCTCGAGCGCGCCGGGCACTACGCCGCCGCGGCTGATCTCGGCGTGCGCGGGATGAGCATGTTCGTGACCCCGCTGGTGATGTTCCTGCACCCGGCCTTCATGCGGCGCTGGAACGCGGGCGAGGAACGCGCCAGCCTGCGGACCTGGCGTCGGGCAACGGTGCTGCTCACCGGCGGGACCGCCCTGGTGGCAGCGGCCTGCTTCGCCTGCTACTGGCTGTTCGCCGACCGGCTGCTCGCCGAGCCCATCGCAGTCGGGACCTTCGCCGTGCTGCTCACCGGCGGCTCCCTGTGGCAGCTGGCCCAGCTGGTGCACAAGCCGCTGGAAGCGATGGACCGGACGCCGACGATGCTCGGCCTTCTGGTCGTGAGCCTGGCCGTCACCTGCGTGCTCAACGTGGCGCTGGCGTCCGCGTTGGGCGAGCTCGGTGTCGCGGTCGCGTTCACCGCCGGGGCCAGCACGTACGTGGCACTCTCGGCGATCGTCGGCCGGCGGGCCGTGGCTGCCCACCTGCGCGGCACAGGTGGGCAGCGATGACCCTGCTGCACTTGCTGGCAGTGAACTACTTCGGTTCTGGCGAGGCCGGTGGGCTGGTCCGCTCCCTCCTGGGCCAGGAACGGCCAGACTGGCAGCTCACCCTGATCGACAATAGCGAATCAGCCGAGGAGACCGAGCGGCTGCGCGCGCTGACAACGGACCCGCGGGTCGACGTGGTGCGCGCCCCGGGCAACCTCGGCTACTTCCGCGCCGTCGCCTGGTTCACCGCCCAACGGGCAACGGACGCCGACTGGGTCGCGGTGTGCAACGTCGACCTGGAGCTCGCCGGCCCGGCGTTCACCGCCCGGCTGGGCGCGCTGGACCGGCCCACGTCGCTGCTCGCCCCGCACATCGTCGCGCTCCCCAGCGGCCGGCCGCAGAACCCCTACATGGCGCAGCGGCCCACCGCGCGCCGGATGCTCTTCCGCCGGCTGGTGCTCTCGACCCGGCTGTCCGCCCGGGCCGCGCAGGCCGTCGCCGCCCGCAAGCGGGCGATCCCGACGGTCCAGTCCGAACCGGCACAGCAGGTCTACGCCCCGCACGGGTCGTTCATGCTCTTCCCGCGCGCCTGGTCACAAGTCGGCGGCAGCTTCGACCACCCGCCGTTCCTCTTCGGCGAAGAGGTCACGGTCGGCGAGCGTGCCCGCCGCCTCGGCCTCGACGTGCGGTACGAGCCCTCGCTGGAGGTCGTGCACCGCGAGCACCAAGCCACTGGGCAGCGGTCCCGGCGGCTCTTCCGCGCCCAGCGCGAGGCCGCAGCACACGCCCACCGGCTCATCACCGGCCGGGTCGACGAGGCGGGTGTCTCGTCCGCACGCAGGGGAAAGTCGAGCGCCACATGAGGATCGTGTACGTGCACCAACACTTCCGGACCCCCGCGATGTCCGGCGGTACCCGCTCCTACGAGTTCGCCCGGAGGCTGGTCGCGGCCGGGCACCAGGTGTCCGTGGTCACCGCCCGCACCGCCAGCGGACGACGCAGCGGCAGCGCCCGGTGGCACCGCACCACCGAACAAGGCATCGACGTCCACTGGGTCGACGTCCCGTACGACAACAGCATGCGGCCCTGGCGGCGCGTGCTGGCCTTCCTGCAGTTCATGGTCGCCTCCTCGCGGAGGGCCGCAGGACTGCCCCAGGACGTCGTGCTGGGCACCAGCACCCCACTGACCGTCGCCGTCCCCGCGGCCTGGGCTGCCCGGCGCAATCGCTGCCGGATGGTGCTCGAGGTGCGCGACCTCTGGCCGGAGGTGCCCATCGCGATGGGCGTGCTCCGGTTCTGGCCCGCCCGCCGAGCCGCGGAACTGCTGGAACGGTGGGCTTACCACCGTGCCGACCACGTGATCGCGCTGTCCCCCGGCATGGCCGCGGGCGTGCGCGCCGTCGACCCCGACGTGCCGGTCACGGTCATCCCGAACGCCTCGGACATCGACATGTTCGGCACCCGCACCACCGCCGACGACGAGTTGATCCAGAACCGGCCCTGGGTGGCCACCCGGCCGGTACTCCTCTACGCCGGCACCTTCGGCCGAGCCAACGGCATCAGCTGGCTGGTCGATGTCGCCGCCGAGTTGCGCCACCGCTGCCCACAGGCCGTCGTCGTGCTCATCGGCCAGGGTGCGGAGTTCGAGCAGACCCGACGGCTTGCGGCGGAGCTCGGTCTGGACGACAACTCA
Organism: Modestobacter sp. KNN46-3; assembly: GCF_011039295.1. Classification (NCBI taxonomy): domain Bacteria; kingdom Bacillati; phylum Actinomycetota; class Actinomycetes; order Geodermatophilales; family Geodermatophilaceae; genus Modestobacter; species Modestobacter sp. KNN46-3. Next base: position 6,342 of record NZ_JAAKGN010000065.1, read on the forward strand.
TGCATCGTGCTGGACAGCGTGCCCAAGCCCGAGGTGGCCGCCTGGTTCCGCGCCTGCACGGTCGCGTTCTCCTGCTTCGTCGACGTCCCCGCACTGACTGCCAACTCGGCGAACAAGTTCTTCGACGCGCTGGCGGCCGGCCGTCCGGTGGCGATCAACCACGGCGGCTGGCTGGCTGACGTGCTGCAGGAGACCGGCGCCGGCATCGTGCTCTCCCGAGACCCCGGCGCCGCCGCGTCGTCCCTCAGCGAGCTGCTGACCGACGAGTCGCGACTCTCGGATGCGCGGGCCGCGGCCCGAATGCTGGCCGCGAACGACTTCAACCGGGACCGGCTGTTCGCGTCCTTCCAGCAGGTCCTGACCACCACGGAGTCCTCCCATGCCGCGTGAGGGCCGGATGCTCGCCCACCCCGACGTCTACTTCACCCGCGGGTACGGGGCTGCGGTCACCGACGAGCACGCCGACGAGCGATGGATCAGCGTGCAGCGATTCGGCGGCGCCTGGCAGATGCCGCTGGTGGTTCGCCCGTTGGGTGGGGGCTTGTCGGATGCGATCTCGCCCTACGGCTACGCCGGCGTCGCTGTCGACCCCGGGCTCGAGCCGACCGAGGCCGCCGCCGTTTGGTCCGACGTCCTCGTGGAGCTGCGCGACCTGGGCGTGGTCAGCGTCTTCCTCCGACACTCACCGTGGGTCCCGCAGGGGACGTTGCCAAAGGGAGCTGTATCGGTCGTCACCGGCCACCCCACCCGACTGGTCGACGTCGCAGACCCGGAGCACACCTGGGCCCAGCTGCGCGGTCGCTGCCGCACCTCGGTGCGCAAGGCCGAGAAGCTCGGCGGCACCGCGGACGTCCGGCCGGCCACCGCAGCGGACCTCGCCGACGAGGCCCCCTTCCGAAGACTGTACGAAGGCACGATGCGCCGCCGGGGCGCCTCCGCCGGCTACCTCTTCCCGACCCGCTACTACACCCGACTCCTCGACGCCCTGGGGCCCGACCTCCTGGTCGCCGAGGTGCGCGACATGGCAGGCGCCGTGATCGCCAGTTGCCTGCTCATGCTGCACGGGGACCTGATGCACTACCACCTCTCCGGCTCCGATCCCGAGGGCGCCGCCTCCGGTGCGACCAACCTGCTGCTGTGGTCGGCTTGCCGGACCGCCCCCGAGCACGGGGTGACCTCTTTCCACCTGGGGGGTGGCATGACCGCGCACGACGCGTTGCACCGCTTCAAGGAGTCCTTCGGCGGACGCGAACTGCTGTACCGCGCCAGCGGGCTCGTCGTCGACCCGGTGCAGTACGACCGGCTCAGCGCCGGGCGGGCCGTCGCGACCCCCTTCTTCCCCCGCTACCGGGCGACGGCATGACCCGCCGGCCCCGCACCCGGTACGCCCGGTACGGCAAGCGTGCGGTCGACCTCGTCGGCAGCGCGCTGATGCTGACCGCCTCCGCGCCGCTGCACGCCGCCTGCGCGGCCGCGGTCCGGATCACGTCGGGCCGCCCCGTCTACTTCTCCCAGCGCCGGGTCGGCCGGGACGGTGTCGAGTTCCGGGTGCACAAGTTCCGCACCATGGTCACCGACGCCGAAGTGCGGTCGCAGGGCTACCCGAGCGCCGACATGGTGACCGGCGTGGGTCGGGTGTTGCGCCGGTGGAGCCTCGACGAGCTGCCCCAGCTGTGGAACATCACCAAGGGTGAGATGAGCTTCGTCGGTCCGCGCCCCACCCTGCCCGACCAGGTCGCCCGCTACACCGCACGGCAGCGTGGCCGGCTGGCCGTCCGCCCGGGACTCACCGGGCTGGCCCAGGTGCGTCACCGCAACGATGCGCCCTGGTCCACGCGGATCGAGACGGACCTGGAGTACGCCGAGCGCATTTCGCTGCGCGGCGATCTCGCCGTGCTCCTGGCCACCGTGCCGGTCGCCCTGCGTGGCTCGGGAATTCATCACGGCCAGACGGCGACCGAGGTCGACGACCTGGGCCCCTTGCCCAGCACCGCATGACCGGCGCGCCACCGGTCGTCGCCCCCCGGTGGGAGATCGGCGGCGACTTCGAGACGGTCACCCCTGACCTGCTGGGCCACCACCGGCTGGGTGCGCAGCGCACGCCGCCGTGGGTGGGGGCGGACGACGATCGGCGGTACCGCTACGTCGAGTCCGGCCGTCAGGCGCTCGCCGTCGTCGAAGCGGCGCTGCGTGCCTCGGGATTCACCCGGCTGCTGGTGCCCGAGTACCTCTGCGACAGCATGGTGCAACCGTTCGCCGTCGCCGGCTGGCAGCTCGTCCCGGTGCCGGTCGACGCCGACCTGCAGGTCGTACCCGCCGGTGTCGCAGCCGCGCTCGGGCCGGCGAGGACCACGGCCGTGCTGCACGCCGCCTACTTCGGGCGGCCCACACCGGCCGCGCTGCGCGCCCAGCTCCGCGTCGCGCAGGACCACGGTGCCGTCGTCGTCGCCGATGAGACGCACCTCGCCCTCGCGCCCGAGCACGGCATCGCCGACATCCGGATGGCCAGTTTGCGCAAGCTCCTACCGGTCGCCGACGGCGCCTATGTCCGCCTCCCACCCGAGCTCGAGCCACCGACCGGCGTGGTCGATGTCCAATCGGGGATGAGTGCAGCAGCGCCAGAGGACAATGGGGTGACCCGGATCCGCACCGCCGCGATGGTGGCCAAGGTCGGCCACCTGGGAGGGGACGGGAAGGATCGAGCGCACCTGCCACTGTTCACGGCGGCCGAGGAACTGGTCGAGACCCGCACAGCGCCGCGGCCGATGAGCCGGGCCAGCCGGCGGCTGCTCGCGCAGCTCGACCTGGCCACCGTCGCCCGCCGCCGGCAGGACAACGCGGCCGCCCTCGCCGGAGCGTTGACCGGCGTCCCCGGCTGCCGGGTCGTGACCCCGCCGACAGCCGGTTCGGTGCCTTCCCACCTGCTGCTGCAGGTGGAAGACGCCCCAGCCCTCCAGCGCGCTCTCGCCGCCACAGGGGTGTTCTGCCCACGGCACTGGCCACCCAGCGAGCTGGTGCCCCAGCGCCGGCCGTGGCCGACCTGTTACCTGTCCGTCCCCGTCGACCAGCGCTACGAGCCCGCCGACATGATGTGCGTCGCCCGCCTCATCGCCGGTGCGCTCATCCACCCAGCAGGAGGAGACCCGCGGTGATCCGTGGCCAACGAGTGCGCATCCGCCCGATCGAGCGAGTCGACCTGCCGTTCATGCGGGCGCTGAACGACGACCCCGGCGTGCGCGGCAACGTCGTCGGATGGGGCTGGCCGACGTCGCTGGCCGAGCAGGAGGCCTGGTTCGACCGAGGTGGCGACAGCCGCACCCAGCGCTGGGTCGTCGAGGACGCGGACGGGCAGCCCGTGGGCATCACCGGGCTGTGGGACATCGACTGGCATGACCGCAATGCGCTGACGGCGCTCAAGCTAGGCAGCCGGGAAGGCGTCCGGGGGCAGGGGCTGGGCACCGACGCCATCAAGGCGGTGATGGCCTTCGCCTTCTACGACGCGGGTCTGGAGCGGCTGTACAGCACGATCCTGGCCGACAACCTGGCGTCCCAGAGGGCCTACTGCGGGAAGTCGGGCTGGGTGGTGGAGGGCCGGGCCCGGGGACACGTGCGCCGGCACGGTCACGCCGTGGACCTGCTGCACGTCGGAGCTCTGCGCTCGGACTTCGAGGCGCTGCCGGATGCAGGCACCTACCGGGAGCTTGTCACCGGTCGCTGAACACTGGCCAACCGGGGCACCGCTCAATCAGCGGTGAACTCCTCCAACACCGCACACACCCGGCCGATCTGCCCGGCGGACAGGGCCGATCCGCTGGGCAGGGTGACGCCTCGCTGGAACAGCCGCTCAGCGGCGCCGGTGGCGAACACCCGTGATCCGGCGAACACCGGCTGCAAATGCATCGGCTTCCACAGCGGCCGACTTTCCACCGCAGCGGCGTCCATGGCGGACACGAGGTCGGCCGCCGTTCGCTCGGTGACCTCTGGGTCGACCACAACAGCGGTCAGCCAGCAGTTGTCGTCGGCGTCGCCGTCCCGCTGGAAGACCTCAAAACCGGCCACGCCCGCCAGCAACGCGGCATAGGTCTCCCGGATCGCCCGCCGTCGGCCGAGCATCTCGTCCAGCCGCTCGAGCTGGGCCAGCCCGACTGCGGCCAGCAGATTGCTCAGCCGGTAGTTGTAGCCGATCTCGGTGTGCTCGTAGTGCGCGGCTGGCTGCCGGGCCTGCGTGCTCAGGTACCGCGCACGAGCAGCGAGCCCGGCATCATCGGTGAGCAGCATGCCGCCACCACTCGTTGTCATGATCTTGTTGCCGTTGAACGACAGGGCAGCCGCCGCGCCGGGCGAACCTGCCGGCGCGCCGGCGGACCGCGCGCCCAGGGACTCCGCCGCATCGGCGACCACGGGAACGCCGAACCGTGCACAGATCGGCAGCAGTGCGGCATAGTCCGCGCATCGGCCGAGCAGGTCGACCGGGACGACAGCCGCGACGCGTGTGCCCTCCTTCCCGAGCACCTCGAGGGCGTGGTCGAGCAATCCGGGATCGAGGTTGCCGGTCCGCTCGTCGCAGTCGACGAACACCGGCGTCGCACCCGTGTAGACGACCGCGTTCGCCGTCGCGGCGAAGGTGAGCGTCGGGACGACGACGACGCTGCCCGGCCCGGCACCCAGCTCCAGCAGGGCCAGGTGCAACGCAGCCGTCCCGGACGAGAGAGCCACCGCGTGACCGCGGCCGCACCGGGCAGCCATCCGCGCCTCGAACTCGTCGACCATCGGGCCGAGGGGGGCGATCCACCCCGACCGGACGGCCGCGACCACCATCTCCTCTTCGCGCGCTCCCACATCCGGCGGCGACAGCAGAACTCGGTCGAGCACCGGCGGCATGCTCATCGGAGTTCCATCACACACTCGTCGGCCCACGGTCCAGCCAAGCTGGCCGCGGGGCTGGCGGCCACCCAGTCCTCGGCGCGACGACCCATCCGGCTGATCTCGGCCGGCTCCAGCGGCGGCACGGCCACGTGCGTGATGAGTGAGTGGACCGACCGGACGCCGTACTCGCTCTCCCCGAACAGCTCCTCGTGCAGCTTTTCGCCTGGGCGCAGACCCGTGTAGACGATGTCGATCGGCCGGTCGGCCATCGCGATCAGCTGCCGGGCCACGTCGGCTATGCGCACGGGTTCTCCCATGTCGAGAACCAACGCCTCGCCGTCCCGGCCGATGGCGCCGGCCTGGATGACGAGCTGGACCGCCTCGGGGATCGTCATGAAGTAGCGGGTGACGTCTGGATCGGTGACGGTGACCGGCCCGCCGCGGGCGATCTGGGCGGCGAAGGTGGTGAGCACCGAGCCCCGGCTGCCCAGCACGTTCCCGAAACGGACGGACAGGAAGGCCCCGTCATTGGCCTGTGCGTAGGCGGCGGTGAGCTGCTCAGCCAGTCGCTTGGTGCGACCCAGCACGTTGACCGGGTCGGCGGCCTTGTCCGTGGAGATGTTGATGAACCGCTCGACCCGGACCGCCGTCGCTGCCTCCAGCACGTTGCGGGTGCCGAGCACGTTGGTCTTCCACGCCTCCTGCGGGTGGGTCTCCAGCATGTTGACGTGCTTGAGTGCGGCGGCGTGGAAGACCACCTCCGGCCTTCGCTCGGCGAACAGCACCGTCAGCTGCTCGCTGTCTCGGATGTCGGCGAGGACCACCTCCGGGGAGTCCAGCCGCGCTTCGCCGTGCAGCTGCAACTGCAGGGCGTGCAGCGCCGACTCGTCGCGGTCGAGCATGATCAGCTCAGCCGGCTGGAACCGGGCGAGCTGCAGGCACAACTCAAGGCCGATCGACCCACCGGCGCCAGTGACGAGCACGCGCTTCCCGACCAGATAGTCGGCGATCGCCTGCACGTTCGTGTCCACCTGGCGGCGGCCCAGCAGATCGGCGATGTCGATGTCGCGCACGTCGCGGATGTCCACCCGGCTGCCCACGATGTCCGACAACACGGGCAGCACCTTGACCACCAACCGGGCGTCGGTCGCGCGCTGGGAGATGTCCCGGATCGTCGCGGCGTCAGCGCTGGGCAGCGCGATGATCAGCAGCTTGGCGCCGGTGAGTGCTACCGCCGCGGCGATGTCCTCACGACCGCCCATCATCCGGATGCCGTGAACCCGAGCGTGCCGCTTGCGCGGGTCGTCGTCGAGCACCCCGACCGGCTGGTACGGCCCGCCCACCGACTCGGTCATCGACCGGATGAGCTGCCCCCCGGCCACTCCCGCGCCGAAGATCAGGGTGGGCACACCGATGCGCCGCCGTGCGGCGGACCGCCGCTGGTGCCGTATCACCAGACGCAGGCCGAGCATCAGCACGAAGGCCAGCGCCACCGCGACCATCGGCACCGACAGCGGCACCACCCGCGGTGGCCCCGAGACGAGTGTGATCGCCACGGTGCCGAGGCACGCGCCCGCGAGGGCGACCGCGATCGCCATGGACTCCTCAGCGCTGCCGACAGTGTGCCGACCGTGAGGCAACCGCAATGACAGCGACATGATCACGAAGGCCGAGGCCATCAGAAGGGAGGCCACGACCAGTCCGGGCCGATCGATCAGCCGGACGTCGAAGTCACGGCGCGCAGCGCTCGCCAGACCGAGGCCAGCGAGGAGTGCCATCACGTCTACCGCGAGCAGCGACCAGCGCCGCACCCGCCAGGCCAGCATCGGCCGGCCCGGCAGTGCCCGCTGGGCCAGCGGCTGCTGCGCCACGCCGCTCACCGGCTGGACCCGACGGTGCGCAGCGGGCTGGTCTCCGGCGACCGAGGCCGCGAACGGCCTTGCTTGGTCGAACCGTGCGCCTTTGCCCGGGGCTTGAGCGTGGCACGGTCGGGGTCGGGTTCGTAGCTGTAGCCGTAGCCGTAGCCGCGGGCCGCACCGGCGGCCATCGGCACCCGGTTGAGCACGACACCCAGCAGCCGGGCATCGATCCGGGCGAGCGCCTGCGCTGCCTCTGAGAGCTCTGCCTGGCGGACATGACCATGCCGGGCGGACAACAGGCAGCCGTCAGCGTGCACGGACAGCACGGCCGCGTCGGTCACCGGCAGCAGTGGCGGAGCATCGATGATGACGAAGTCGTTGTGCTCGCGTAGGTGGCTCAGCAGCGTGCGCATCTGCGCCGAGCCCAGCATTTCGCTGGGGTTGGGCGGCATCGGGCCGGCGGCGAGCACGGTCAGTCGGCCGTCTCCCCACGGCTGTGCCACCTCGTGGAAGGCAGCTTCGCCAGCGAGCACGTTGCTCAGGCCGGCACCGCTGATCAGGCCCATGTACCGGGTGACCCGCGGCCGGCGGAGGTCTGCCTCGATGAGACAGACCCGACTGCCTGACTGCGCGAGCACGTTGCTCAGGTTGACCGCCAGCGTCGACTTGCCCTCGCTGGGCACCGAACTGGACACGACGATGACCCGCGGCGGGTGGTCGACGTCCAGGAACTGCAGGTTGGTGCGGATCGAGCGGTAGGCCTCCGAGCTCAGGGAGTGCCGGTCGAGATCGGCGACCAGGTGGTCACGGGCGAGCTCGGGGTCCTCCAGCACCGTGCCTATGACCGTGCTGGCCGTCGCGTCTTGGACGTCCGCTGGGGTCTTCACGGTGTTGTCCAACCGCACCCGGAGCACGGCCAGGCCTACGCCGACCAGCAATCCGAGCACCAGGCCCAGCCCGACGTTGCCGGTGCGGTCCGGTGAGATGGGGGCCGGGTTGAGAGTGGCCTCCTGGACCGTGGTCACCTTGACGGTCGAGACCTCCGCACCGGCTGGGGTCTCCAACTCACTCACCTGGTCGGTGAACTGGCGGCCGAGCGAGGCGGCGATGTCGTACGCGCGAGTGGGTTCGGTGTCGGTGACGACGACCCGGAGGATCACGGTGTCTGGCAGCGCCGTTGACTGCACCTTGGCGGCCACCTGTGCCGGAGTGAGCCCGAGATCGAGCTCGTCGACCACCCGGGCGGCCAGCTGCTCGCCGGTGAGCAGGTCCGCGTAGGACGCCACCCGCTGCTGGGAGAAGAGGTTTCCCTGGTAGGCCGCAGAGGTGTCCGTCGACGCGCCCATCGAGACGAACAACTTCGTCGACGACGAGTACAGCGGAGTGGACAGGTAGGTCAGGACCCCGGCCACGAGCATGCCCGCGAGGGCGCCCATGGCCAGCAGCCACCACCCCAGCCTGAAGACCTGGGGGATCTCCTTGACGTTCACGTTCACTCCCGTGTGCCTGCGGCGCCGACCGGTTGGTGCGCCTCTGGCGACGTCAGTCCACGACCAGGCGATGACATCGGGCGGAAGCTATCCCGCGAAGACGTCAGACCTGGAGCGAAAACACCCGATACGGGACGCGAGCGAACCTCTGTGACGAACGAGTTCACTGTGATGGGGACACACTCTCGTCGGCTTGTGGTTCAAGGCTCCTTCGCACTGACCAAGGTTGACTGCTCGCGTGCAAATCTTCTTCGTGTGCACGGGCAACATCTGCCGTTCCCCCATGGCGGAGCGGTTGACTCGAGCCTTCCTCGACGATGCCCTCGGGGCGACGGCCGCTGTGGTGGGAACCGCGAGCGCGGGTACTCACGCGGTCGTCGACCGCGGTATGGAACCGTCGTCCGCCCTCGTGCTCGCTGGCCTGGGAGGGGACCCGTCCGGGTTCGCCGCCCGCCAGCTGACCGCCGAGATGGTCACTGCCTCGGACCTGACGCTGACCATGACCCGCCGGCACCGGCGGGCGGTGTTGCGGCTGGCGCCTCGCGCCATGTTCCGCACGTACACCCTCCGGGAGGCAGCCGCGCTGCTGGGTGGTGTCGACCAGGCCGGTCTGCCGCCGGTGGACGTCCTGGACACCCGCGCGCGCGAACTCGTGTCCGCACTGGGTCGCCAGCGAGCTTCCCGGCGAGGCAGCGATCAGGAGGACGACGATGTGGTTGACCCGATCGGCCAGCGTCCGGAGGTGCACCAGAAGGTCGGGGAACAGGTGTTCCGAGCGCTGGTCCCGCTGCTGCAGGCGCTCTGCGGCACGACAGACGAAGATGCTGTCATGACCCGGTCCCTCAACTTCGCGTGACAGCCCCGTCAAGGCATGCGCGGTGCCGCAGCTATCGCCGCAGGCACCGCAGGCTGGGCGTCCGAACATGAACCTGCTGTTCGTGTGCACAGGCAACATCTGCCGGTCCGCGGCTGCGCACCAGATCGCGCAGCTCTGGGTCGCGCATGCGGCCGCGGCCCCGATCGAGATCGGCAGCGCGGGAACCCGGGCACGGCGGGGGCGGCCCCTGCACCCGTTCACGGCCGCCGCACTGGAACGCCGCGGCATCACACCCGTCCCGTTCGGCTCGAGCCCCCTGGAGCCCCCGGCAGTCGAAGCCGCCGACCTCGTGCTCACCATGACCGCTGAGCATCGCGAGGCGGTCGTTTCGACGAGCCCCCGGGCCATGCACAAGGTGTTCACCCTCCGGGAGGCGGCGGTACTGAGCCACCACCTGCCTACAGATGTGCTGGCCGGTCATCCAGGGCTCCGACCCGGCCAGGCCTTCGCAGCCGCTCTGGCTGTGGCCCGGAGGTCCGCCCGGGGGCGGCTGACCCGACTCGACATCGAGGACCCGATCGAGGGACCACCAGAACTACACGCCCGAGTCGTCGCAGAGATCGCTGACGCGCTGTCAGCGGTTCTCCCCGTCGCGAGTTCCGCCGCCGGGCTCGTCGGAGGTGCGACCGTCGATTCGCCCATGTCTCGGCCTCAGGCGAGTGGCCCACCGACGGCACCCACCCTGCGCATCAGCGGGCTGCCTCCGGTTCCGCCGCCCCGCTCGCGACTGCGCTGAGGCGAACGCGAGGTCGTGCTGGACCGACCCGCTCCTTGAGCCGCAAGAACGGGCGCTCGACGAAACGGTAGGACATCTCCGCCGCCACGAACGAGACAGCGAAACCGACCGCCAAGGCCCGCCAGCCCCCGAGCTGCAGATCAGAGTTGTAGAGGACGACGAAAACGGGGTAGTGCCAGAGGTAGAGCCCGTAGAAGCGGCGCCCGGTGTACGTCATCGGTGTCCAGCTCAGCAGGCGGGCGAGGAGGCCGTGCGGAACCAGGTGCACGTGCAGCACCAGGACGCCGGCGGCCACGCCAGCACGGTCATCGCCGTGCGCACCGGGTCGGTGTCGCCGTGGTGCGGCCACCGCAGAGCCGCGACGGCCAGCACGACAGCGCTCGGACCGACCAACCAGCTGCTCGCCCGGCGGACCAAACTTCTCGACCTGTCCGACCTCGCCGTGCACGCGACGAGCGCGGCCGCCGCGCAGCCGGCCAGCATGTTGTCGGCCTGGGTGTCGAGCCCGTTGGCGATCCGACCGTAGGAGTCGGCGTCGTGGGCAAGCGAGAGCCGAACGGCCAGCGATGCTGTGCAGCCGCCCACCGCCACCACGCCGACCGCCGCTACCCGACGGGTCACGATCAAGGTGGCCGAGAGCACCACGGGCCAGAGAAGGTAGAACTGCTCCTCGACCGCCAGGGACCAGGTGTGCTCGAGCAGTCCGAGATACCCCAAACCGCCCAGCGCACGGACCCAGTTGCTCGAGTACAGCAGAGCGGGCAGGACGCCGGCGATCGTCTCCTGACCCCGCACCGGCCCAGGAGCCACCACCACATAGAGGACCAGAGCAATGCCCAGCACCAGCAACGCCGGGTAGAGCCGCAGCAGGCGGCGCAGCAAGAAGGCTCCCAGCGCAATGCGGCCGGTGCGCTCCTGTTCCTGCAGCAGCAGCGTGGAGATCAGGAACCCGGAAAGGGCGAAGAAGACGCCCACCCCGACGCTGCCCCCGGGCACCGGCAAGGTGGTGTGCGAGGCCATCACGGCCGCGACGGCGACGGCACGCAGACCGTCGAGCGCCGGTTCGTACCCGAGCCGGGGCGTCGGCGGGTCCACGCATCCGCGGGCGACCGCCCGCGACCGCCGGTGAGTGCCCCCGGGCCACCGGGCCACCGGCGGTTGTCCCGTGGGGTCGACAGCAGTTCCGTGGAGCATCCGGTCCTCCGACGTTGGTCGTCGCCGACGGGGTGGACCGCCGCGCTACTGCTGACCGAGCGCAGCGTTCACCAGCGGGGTGATCAAGTCAGCCAGGTGGGCGTGGCCGGCGTCGGTGGGCGAGATGCCGTCGAAGCTGATCAGCCCGGTCGGTTCGGCGAACCAGCCCTCGGCGATCGGATCGACGAACGTGACACCGGCAGCCGTGGCCGCTGCCTCGACCGCGTCGCGGACGGCGAGGATGTCGGCCGGTGCGTCATCGTCAGTCCAGATCGGACCGACGATGACGATGGCGGTCGACGTGGCCGCGGCTCGCAGGTCGCTGATGATCTCCTGGGCGTTCGCCTGGACCGTCGCGGCGTCAGCAGAGCGGTCGTTCCGGCTGCCGACGACCAAGGTCACCGCAGCGTCCGGCACAGGACCGGTCTCGGCGAGGCCAGGGTAGTTCTGGCCGGTCGATCCGACCGAGACGTAGCCGGCCTGCGGCGCCGCGTGCAGGGTCAGAGTCATACCGCTGCCCGCCGCGACAAGGGCGGGCCAACCGGCGACGCCGAGACCCCCCTGCTCGTTGCCCAACGCATAGCCGTCCCCGTAAACCGCCAGCACTTCAGTCGCTGCCGCCGGCGCAGGCGTCATCGGAGTGGGCGAGGGTGTGACTGCCGGCACGGTCAGCTCGTCAGCCCTCGCCGTCACCTGCGTGTACGGCTCGGCCACCGTCACAGCCGTGTCCAGCTGCCGTGTGGCCAGAACGAGCATGGCATTGGCAGCCACAAGCAGAATGAACACTGCGATCGCCCACCGCGGCGGACGCGCCAGGCCCAATCTTCGCCGCATGTGCCAGACCGTATCGGCGCTGCCTGCCAGCCGGGGGACGTCGCCGGCGAACCGCCGCGCGCGACAACATGCGCCGCACCATGCTCAAATACGCCTCTGGCCCACGCGGCCTCAGCGGTGCTGATCCGAGCGCCTCCCGACGAGAGATCAGCGGACGACGGACCTCGCCTCATGCGGATCGCCGTCCGATGCCTGGGCGGCTGCCTCAGCCTGGCGCGCGGTCATCCGTGCTCGCTGCGGGACCACCGTGTACTTCGGGTCCCGGGCGCTGGCCATGCCGGCCTCGTAGACGCCGAACCGGGTCAGCAGCGACCCAGCGGCCAGGAGCGCACCGGAGACCGCGGCACCGACCCGGGTGCGGCCAGCCACCACGGTCAGCCCGGCACCGCTGGCGGTGCAGGCCTTCGCGGCCTTCATCATCGTGCCCGCCTTGCCCAGCTGGTACGGCTCGCCGACGATGCCGTGGTCGTGCTCGACCTTGTGCATCGCGGCCAGCTCGACCGCCGCGCCGGCGACCGCCATCTTCCGCGCGGGCCCGGCCTCGTCGACCGGGGTGAACGCCATGCAGATGCCGCCGCCGGCCGCCATCCCGGAGCCGGCGAAGACGAACGGCAGCTCCTTGTACGGCTCGTGCCACGACGGCACGGCGGTGTTGGCCAGCAGCACCGCCGTGTACGTGGTCATCGGACCACCGAAGACCGCAGCGGTGCTCCCCACGACCTTCCGCAGCCCGGGGAACCAGCCGGCGATCCGCCGCAGCCCGAACTTCTGGAGACCGGGGAAGGCCTCCAGCAGCTGGATGCCCGCGGTCGCCGCGGTGAGGGCGCTGAACGGCGCCAGGATGTAGGACCCCACCGACAGCGGCGACGTCGGCTTGATCACCCGCAGCATGTGCAGGAACCGCTCGGGCCGCCCCAGGTCGTGGATCAACCAGCCGACCGAGGCCAGCGCCGCGCCGCCTGCGGTGTAGTGCGCGACCCGGGTCAGCGCCGGGCGCCCGCTCGCGTCGGCGATCGCACCGAGCACCGCCGACGTCCCGGCAGCACCGCCCAGGAACAGGTAGAGCGGCACGTCCGGCGTCTTCCACACCGGCGGCTTGATGACCGGCCGGCCGTAGTAGGAGGTGAACTCGGCCTCGTCGACCGTCGGGTCGCCGTCCCGGCCACCGCCGCGGCGGCCGCCCTTGCGCCGCTTCTTCTCCCGGGCCTGCGCCGGCGGGCCGTCGGCCCGCCGCCAGCCGGCCCCTGGTGTCGCCAGCCCCTCGGTCATCGACCCAGCCCCTTCCGCGAACCCAGCACGGCCGAGAGCGCGAAGCCGATCACCATGGCGGCCCCGCCGAGGGCGTGCTTCCACATCGACGGCAGGTCCCGGGTCGTGACGATCGGGTCCGGCGGGAGCCCGTAGACCTCCGGCTCGTCGAGCAGCAGGAAGAAGGCCCCCGCGCCGCCGACGCCGTCGTCCTCGTCCCGCCCGTACAGCCGGGCTGTCTGCACGCCCTGCTCCTTGAGCGTCGCCAGCCGGGCATCGGCCCGGGCCTGGAGCTCGTCCAGGTCACCGAACTGGATCGACTGCGTGGGGCAGGCCGTCGCGCACGCCGGCTGCAGCCCGTCGGTGAGCCGGTCGTAGCACATCGTGCACTTGAAGACCCGGCCGTCGTCCTTGCGCTTGTCGATCACACCGTAGGGGCAGGCCGGCACGCAGTAGCCGCAGCCGTTGCAGATGTCGCCCTGCACGACCACGGTGCCGAACTCGGTGCGGAACAGTGCGCCGGTCGGGCAGACGTCCAGGCACGCCGCGTGCGTGCAGTGCTTGCACACGTCCGAGGACATCAGCCAGCGGATCTCCCGGTCGGCCGAGTGGCCGGTCTGCGGGTCGAACTCGCTGAGCGCCTCGGCGTTGAGCACGCTGGACTGCGCGGTCAGCCCGCCGTCGGCGTCGCCACCGGCCGAGACGGCGTGCGGGTCGCCCGAGCCACCCCCACAGCCCCCGCCGCTGCCGCAGCCGGCCGCGGGTGCGGCGGCACCCGCGCCACCGGCGCCCGGCAGCCCGACCCCCGGCATGGGGAGGTCGACGGCCCGGCTCTGCTCGACGAACGCCACGTGCCGCCAGGAGTTGGCCCCGAGCATGCCGGTGTTGTCGTAGGACATCCCGGTCAGCGCCATGGCGTCGCGGTTGCCGTCCGCGTCGTCCATCGGGAGCGTGTTCCACTCCTTGCAGGCGACCTCGCAGGCCTTGCAGCCGATGCACACCGAGGTGTCGGTGAAGAAGCCCACCCGCGCGGGGTGGTCCTCCGCGTAGCCGGCCTCCCCGCTCACATCGGGCAGCGGACCGTAGAGCCGGTTGGCCGGGTCGTTGCCGGTGAGCGCCGGGCTCGCCGAGCTGACGGTCGTCACGAGCGCTCCTCTTCCATCGGGTCGAGCCGCATCAGCTCGTCCCCTCCTCGATCGGGGCCCGGCCGCCACTGGGGACCAGGCCCGACTGGACGCCCGCCCGGATCCGGTAGTCCTCCACGTACTGCACCAGCGCCTTGCCGCGCGGACGCCGCCCGGGCTGGATGTCGCAGGTGGCGACCTTCGTCTCCTGGATGTGCACGTTCGGGTCCATCACCACGCCGAACAGGTCGTTGCCCGAGTCGCCCGTGGACAGCCCCTGCTCGCCCCAGTGGTAGGGGATGCCGATCTGCTCGACGACCTGGCCGCCCTTGAGCTTCATCGGCCGGATCCGCTCGGTGACCAGCACCCGGGCCTCGATCGCCGTCCGGGCGCTGATCAGCGTCGCCCAGCCGCCGTTCTCCAGCCCGCGCTCCTCGGCCAGCTGTGGGCTGACCTCCACGAAGAACTCCGGCTGCAGCTCCGACAGGTAGGGCAGCGTTCGGCTCATCCCACCGGCGGTGTGGTGCTCGGTCAGCCGGTAGGTGGTCATCGCGTAGGGGTAGACCGTGCTGCGCGGCGGGTTGCCCCGGTTGTACGCAGCCTGGATCTCCTCCCGACCCGGGTTGGCCTGCTGGCCGTAGAGCGCGTTCTCGACCGGCGACTCGGCCGGCTCGTAGTGCGCCGGCATCGGGCCGTCGGCCAGCCCCGCCGGCACGTAGAGCCAGGCCTTCCCGTCGGCCTGCATGACGAACGGGTCGGCACCGCCGAGGCCGGCCTGCGCGGTCGCGCCCTCCGGCGGCACGTAGTCCGGTCGCTTGGTGGCCTCGAAGTCGGGGACGTCGTGACCGGTCCACGTGCCGGCCTCCTCGTCCCACCAGACGTAGGCCTTGCGCTCGCTCCACGGCTTGCCGTCCGGGTCGGCCGAGGCGCGGTTGTAGAGCACCCGGCGGTTCGACGGCCAGGCCCAGCCCCACTCGGCAGCCACCCAGTCCTGCTCCCGGCCGGGCTTGCGCCGGGCGGACTGGTTCACGCCGTCGGCGTAGACACCGGTGTAGATCCAGCAACCACCGCTGGTCGACCCGTCGTCCTTCATGTCCAGGTAGGTCGACAGCATCTCGCCGTCCGGCCCGTAGCCGTTGATCTCCCGGAGCACCGCGTCGGCGCTGGGGTCCTCGGTCTCCCCGTGCGTCGGGTAGTCCCAGGTGAGGTCCAGCAGCGGACGGTCCCGCGGGTCGGTCGACCCGGCCAGCTTCTCCCGGAGCTTGCGGCCCAGGTGGAAGTAGAACCACAGGTCGCTGCGGCAGTCGGCCGGCGGCTCGACCGCCTTGTGCCGCCACTGCAGCAGCCGCTGCGTCTGGGTGAAGGTGCCCTCCTTCTCCACGTGCGTGGCCGCGGGCATGAAGAAGACCTCGGTGGCAATGTCCTCGGTGACCAGTTCCCCGGTCTCGATCTCCGGAGCGGTCTTCCAGAACGTCGCCGACTCGATCATCTGCAGGTCGCGGACGACCAGCCACTCGAGGTTGGCCAGGCCGAAGCGCTGCATCCGCCCGTTCGCGCTGCCCACCGCGGGGTTCTCGCCGACCAGGAAGTAGCCGGGCACCTTCCCCTCGATCATGTTCGCGACCGTGCTGTACGTGCCGTGGTCACCGGTCAGCCGGGGCAGGTAGCTGAACGCGAAGTCGTTCTCCGCCGTCGCCGCGTCGCCCCACCAGGACTTGAGCATGCTCACCGTGTAGGAGCGCATGTTGCCCCAGAAGCCGACCCGGTCCTCGCTGGAGGCGCAGAAGCTGTCCAGGTCGGTGTGCTGCTGGGCGTGGGGCATCGGGATGTAGCCGGGCAGGATGTTGAACAGCGTCGGGATGTCGGTGGAGCCCTGGATGCTGGCGTGCCCGCGCAGCGCCAGGATCCCGCCGCCCGGGCGGCCCATGTTGCCCAGCAGCGCCTGCAGCACCGACGCCGTCCGGATGTACTGCACGCCCACCGTGTGGTGCGTCCAGCCCACCGAGTAGACCCACGCCGTCGTCCGCTCGCGGTTGCTGTTCGCGGTTACCCACTCGGCCACCTTCAGGAACACCTCGGGCTCGATGCCGCAGATGTCGGCGACCATCTCCGGGGTGTACCGGGCGTAGTGCCGCTTGAGCACCTGGAAGACACAGCGCGGGTGCTGCAGCGTCTCGTCGCGCTTGGGCCTGCCGTGGATGTCGGCCGAACCCTGCGCGCCCTGCTGCTGGTCGGACTGCTTGACGCCCTCGGTCTCGTCGTCGGTGCCGTCGTCCGCGGCGTCGTCGGGCCGGTCGCTGCCGTCCGCGCGGAAGGCCGACCCACCAGGCTGGCTCGGCGACCGCTGGCCGGCCGACGCGGGCACGTTCACGCCCTCGTACTGCCAGGTCGTCTCGTCGTACTGCCCGGTCTCCGGGTCGAAGCCGGAGAACAGCCCGTCGAGGTCCTCGGTGTCCTGGAAGTCCTCGCGCAGGATCGCCGCCGCGTTGGTGTAGGCGACGACGTACTCGCGGAAGTCCAGGTCGTTGTCGAGGACGTACTTGATGAGCCCGCCGAGGAAGGCGATGTCGGTGCCCGCGCGCAACGGCACGTGCAGGTCGGCCAGCGCGCTGGTGCGGGTGAACCGCGGGTCGATGTGGACGATCTTCGCGCCCCGCGCCTTGGCCTCCATGACCCACTGGAAGCCGACCGGGTGGCACTCGGCCATGTTCGAACCCTCGATCACGATGCAATCGGAGTTCACCAGGTCCTGCTGGAAGTTCGTGGCGCCGCCACGACCGAACGAGGTCCCCAGACCGGGGACCGTCGCGGAGTGCTATATGCGGGCCTGGTTCTCGATCTGTACAGCGCCCATGGCGCTGTACAGCTTCTTCATCAGGTAGTTCTCCTCGTTGTCGAGGGTCGCCCCGCCGAGGCTCGCGATGCCCAGCGTGCGGTTCACCTGGTGCCCGTCGACCTCGTCCTGCCAGCCCTTGCGGCGGGCGTCGAGCACGCGGTCGGCGATCATCTCCATCGCCGTGTCCAGGTCGAGGTCCTCCCACTCCGTCCCGTGCGGACGGCGGTACTTGACCGTGGTGACCCGGCTCGGGCTGGTGACCAGCTGCTTGCTGGCGCTGCCCTTGGGGCAGAGCCGGCCGCGGCTGATCGGCGAGTCCGGGTCGCCCTCGATCTGCACGACCTGCTCGTCCTTGACGAACACCCGCTGGCCGCAGCCCACCGCGCAGTACGGGCAGACCGACTGCACCACCCTGTCGGCGGTGGCCGTGCGGCTGACCACCTGCTCTGTCGCCTTGCTGCGCGCGGCCTTGCCACGCCCCAGCGGGTCAGGACCCGTCAGCTGCCGGAACACCGGCCATGCATCCAGCCACGTCTTCACCCCGACGAGCTTGCCACCCGGAGGCACCGTTCGCGCGCCGAGCCCTCCCGCGGGTCGCCCTGTCCCTCCGCGCGGGCCCGCCTCCGGGAGGACGACGCGGCACGGGGGGCTGGTGCGCCTGAGTAGCGTCGTCGGGGACACCAGGAGGCGCCCCATCGCAACCGACCATGCACGTTGCTCAGAAGCCCACCTCGACTGCCCGTGCGCCGGTGACGCGGCCGTCCACGCCCGGCACGCCGGCGAGCCCCGGCCCGGCGCCGAGGGGATGGTCGACTGCCCCGAGTGCGGTGAGCCCAGCAGCCTCGTGCGGATCGCCACCTGGGGTCACTGCCGGGTCTGCCGCACCGCCGACTCCCGGGCGATGGTCAGGTGGTAGAGCGTGTGCACGGTCAGCAGGTCGGCGATCACGAAGAGCGTGAACATCGTCGCCACCTGCGCCCGGGCGGCCCGGAGCGACGCCCGGTCGAGCATCCGCAGGA
>NZ_JAAKGN010000066.1:0-24238 GCF_011039295.1 Modestobacter sp. KNN46-3
CAGCGCCGTCACGGCCGGCTCACCACCGCACGACCGGCGGTCAGCCCGGCGGCCACCGCCAGCACGCCCCCGACGACCGAGACCAGCACGTAGCCGCCGGCGAGGGCGACGGCGCCGTCCTCGACCAGCCGTACGGTCTCGACCGCGAAGGTGGAGAACGTCGTGTACCCACCGAGCACCCCGGTGGCCAGGAACGGCCGGAGCCACGGGGAGTCCGGGTGCCGGGCCAGCAGGAGGGCGAGCAGGGCGCCGATCAGCGCACACCCGGTGAGGTTGACCAGCAGCGTGGCCCACGGCCAGCCCCCGACGGGGGAGGGGAACGCCTCGGCCACACCCCAGCGGGCCAGCGCACCGAGCACCCCGCCGAGGGCGGCGGCGACGTAGCCGATCAGCGGCTCGCCCCGCGCGTCTCGGGGAACAGCAGGTCGACGAAGCGGGCCACGGTCGGCTGCGGCTCGTGGTTGGCCAGCCCGGGCCGCTCGTTGGCCTCGATGAACACGTGCTCGGGGCCCGCGACGTCCGGGACCATGAAGTCCAGCCCGGTCACCGGGATGCCGATGGCCCGGCTGGCCCGCACGGCCGCCGCCGCGATGTCGGGGTGCAGTCGGTCGGTGACGTCGTCGATCGTGCCGCCGGTGTGCAGGTTCGCCGTCCGCCGCACCCGCAGCCGCTCGCCCCGGGGCAGGACGTCGTCCAGGGTGTGCCCGGCGTCGGCCACGACCTCCGCGGTGGCGTCGTCCAGCGGGATGCTCGACTCCCCGCCGGTGGCCCGCTGCCGGCGGCGGCTGGTCTCCCGGACCAGCGCGGCCACGTCCTGCCGGCCGTCGCCGACCACCTCGGCCGGCCGGCGGAGCGCGGCCGCGACCACCCGGTGGTCGATCACCACGACCCGCAGGTCGTCGCCGGCGACGAGCTCCTCGACCAGGACGTCGGGGCAGTGCTGCACGGCCAGCGCGAGGGCCCGCTCCAGCGCCGGCTCGTCGCGGACGCCCACGGTGATGCCCTTGCCCTGCTCGCCGCGCGCGGGCTTGACCACCACGGCGCCGCAGTCGGCCAGCAGCTGCCGGGCGCCCGCGTCCGCGCCGTCGGCCACCACGGCCCCGCGGGGCACCCGGACGCCGGCCCGGTCCATGATCCGGCGGGTCACCCGCTTGTCGTCGCACCGGCTCATCGCCACCGCGGAGGTGAACTCCGACAGCGACTCCCGGGTCAGCACCGATCGCCCGCCCAGCGCCAGCCGCAGCTCGCCGAACTCGGCGTCGGTGACCTCCACCCGGATCCCGCGGCGCAGCGCCTCGTCGGCGATGACACGCGCGTAGGGGTTGAGCTCGTTCAGCCCGAGCGGGGGAGCGGCGAACAACGGGGTGTTGATCGGGTTCTTGCGCTTGACGCAGACCGCGGAGATCCGGGAGAAGCCCAGCTTCCGGTACAGCGCGATCGCCGCGCGGTTGTCGTGCATGACCGAGAGGTCCAGGTGCGCCCGGCCCCGCGCCGCGTAGCGCTCGGCCAGCACCCGCACCAGCGCCTCACCGGCGCCGGCCGGGGCGTCCTGCGCGTCGACGGCCAGGCACCACAGGCTGGCCCCACCGTCGGGGTCGCCGAACGCCAGCTGGTGGTCGACGCCGGTGACCGTGCCGATCACCTGCCCGGTGCGCGTGTCCTCGGCGACCAGGTAGGTGAAGGTGCGGGTGCGGTGGTTACGCCACATCGTGGCGGCGTCCCCGATGACCATGCCTGCGCGGGAGTACAGCTCGTTGATCCGCTCCATCTCGGCCGCGGAGGTCACGGTGCGCACGAAGACGCCGCGGATGACCTCTTCCCGGGGCCGGTAGCGGTGCAGCGGCAGCCGGTAGACGAAGGAGGGGTCGATGAACAGCTCGTCCGGGGCCATCCCGACGAGCACCTGCGGGTCCCAGGGGTAGACGCAGATGTCCCGCCGCCCGGACTCCTCGGCCCGCAGCGCGGCGAGCACGCCGGAGAGGTCGT
Source organism: Modestobacter sp. KNN46-3 (assembly GCF_011039295.1). Lineage (NCBI taxonomy): Bacteria > Bacillati > Actinomycetota > Actinomycetes > Geodermatophilales > Geodermatophilaceae > Modestobacter > Modestobacter sp. KNN46-3. The sequence goes on from NZ_JAAKGN010000066.1 coordinate 1,987, forward strand.
CGAAGGTCTGGCCGAACACCAGCCGGCCCCAGCCCATGTCCAGGACGACGTCGTCCTGCATGCCCGCGCGCTCGTGCGCTGTGGGCCGTTGCCAGGACCGGCTGCTGAACGCCGTGCCGACCTCACGACGGGTGCGGTGGCCGGCCAACCTCCGGGGTGCGCTGGTCACCGGTCCACCGTAGGCGACCGACGTTTCCGCACTGGTTCCACGTGGAACCGCCGCTCGGTCGCCTCAGCCGTGGTACAGCGCAACCGGCTTGCCGTCGATCTCGCGGACGTCGACGGGGGTGTCGTAGACGGCGGCGAGCACGTCGGGGCGCATGACCTCGCGCGCGGGGGCGTCGGCCATCACGATGCCGTTCCGCATGGCGACGATGCGATCGGCGTAGGTGGCGGCGAAGTTGATGTCGTGCAGCACGACGACCACCCGCTTGCCGAGCTCGTCGGCCATCCGACGGATCAGCCGCATGATCTCGGCCATGTGCCGCAGGTCGAGGTTGTTCAGTGGCTCGTCGAGCAGGACGTACTCGGTGTCCTGCGCGAGCACCATCGCGACGAAGGCGCGCTGGCGCTGCCCGCCGGAGAGCTCGTCGAGGAACCGGTTCCGGTAGGGGCCGAGGTCGAGGTAGCCGATCGCGTCCTCGATGTGCTCGCGATCGTGCAGCGTGAGCCGCCCCCGCGAGTGCGGGAAGCGGCCGAACTCCACGAGGTCGTGCACGGTCAGCCGCGCCGCGACGTGGTTGTCCTGGCGCAGCACCGCCAGGACCTTGGCGAGCTCGCCGGACGGCGTCGACGCGACGTCCATCCCGTCCACGGTGATCCGGCCCGCATCCGGCTGGAGCAGGCGGCCCACGAGGCCGAAGAGGGTCGACTTCCCGGCACCGTTGGGGCCGATCAGCGCCGTGACGCCCTCGCCGCCGAAGGTGATGGACACGTCGTCGACCACTGCCTGGCGGCCGTAGCGCTTGGTGACGTTCTCGAGCGCGATCACCGCGCCCCCTTCCGCAGGACGAGGTACAGGAAGAACAGGCCACCGGCGAAGTCGATGACCGTGGACAGGGTGCCGCCGAAGCCGAACAGCCGCTCGAGGACCAGCTGGCCGCCCAGCAGGCAGGTCATGCCGATGAGCACGGCGGCGGGCAGCGTCCACACGTGGCGGAACGACCCCGCGTAGGAGTAGGCGAGGTTGGCGACGATGAGGCCGAAGAAGAGGATCGGCCCCACCAGGGCCGTCGAGGCGGCGATCATCACCGAGACGCCGACGAAGAGGACCATCACCACCCGCTTGTGGTCCACCCCCAGGCCGACGGCGGCCGGCTCGCCCAGCGTGAGGACGTCGAGGGTGCGCAGCAGCGGCGCGACGAGGGCGCAGCCGAGCACGACGAGGCCGGCGGTGAGCGCCAGGAGGGTCTCGTCGGGCCGGGTGAGGGAGGCGAACATCGCATCGGACAGCACCTGGAAGTCCAGCGGGTCGAGCATGCGCTGCATCCACTCGGTGACGCTGCGGAAGAACGTGCCCAGGACGATCCCGACCAGCAGCATGAGGTGGATCGAGCGCCGCTTGCCCCCGAACAGCCAGGTGAACAGCAGCACGCTGAACCCGACCATCACCACGACCTGGATCAGCCACAGCGCGAACTGGTCGAACGCCAGGAACGCCGCTGACCCGGAGAAGAAGACGATGACGGTGGAGATCAGCACGTAGAACGCGTCGAACCCCATGATCGAGGGGGTGAGGATGCGGTTCTGGGTGATGGTGTGGAACACCACCGTGGAGACGCCGACCGCCGTCGCGACGACGAGCATCGCGATCACCGTGAGGCCGCGGACCCTCAGCGCGAAGGCGAGCGACCCGGGGACGTCGGTGAAGAGGTAGCCGGCGGTCAGCGCCAGGACGACCGCGCCGAGCACGGTGAGCCGGGACCGCGGGCTCGCCCAGGAGGCGGCGAGCCGGGAACGGTGCAGGCCCGCGCTCGGCAGCGCACCGGACTCGGTGGACATGGGGTCAGTGAGCACGGCTCCGCCTCCGCAGCAGCAGCCAGAGGAACAGCGCCGCACCGACGATGCCGACGATGACCGACAGCGGGATCTCGTAGGGGAAGCGCACGACGCGGGCGATCAGGTCGCAGGCGAGGACGAACACGGCCCCGAGGCCCGCGACCCACGGGATCGCCCGGCGCACGTTGTCCCCGATGATCAGGCTGATGATGTTGGGGACGACGAGCCCCAGGAACGGGATCATGCCCGCCGTGACGAGGACCGCGGCCGTGATCACCGCGATGACCACCATGCCGACCGCGACGACCCGCCGGTGGTCCAGCCCGAGGTTGGTGGCGAACTCCTCACCGAGGCCGACCACGCTGAACCGGTCGGCCGCGAACCAGGCGATCCCGACCATGAGCCCGGCGATCCAGAGGAACTCGTAGCGGCCCTGCATGACCGTGGCGAAACTGCCTTGCGACCACTGCCCGAGGGACTGCAGGAGGTCGAGGCGGTAGGCGGAGAACGTCGTGACGGCGCCGACGACGCCGCCGAGCATGATGCCGACCAGCGGGACGAGCACCAGCTGGCGCACCGGCACGAAGCGCACCACCCGCAGGAACACCCAGGTGCCGAAGAGGCCGAAGACCGCGGCCACGCCCATCTTCCCGACGACGGCCAGGCCGGGCAGGAAGACCATCGTGACGAGCATGCCGAGCGTCGCGAACTCGCTGACGCCCGTGGTGCCCGGCTCCACGAACTTGTTGCGCACCAGCATCTGCATGATCAGGCCGGCGATGCCCAGCGAGGCACCGACCAGGACCGCCGCGAGCGTGCGCGGGATCCGGCTGGCGACCAGCAGGAAGGCGGCATCCCCGCCCGCGCCGCCGCGGGAGAGCGAGCCCGGGGTCACGTCGGAGACGCCGACGAACAGGCCGGTGAGCGCCAGGGCGACGAGGAGGACGCCGATGAGCACCCCCACCCAGGTGCGGCGCGGCCGCGCCGGGACGGAGGTGCTCCTCGGGGTGGTGTCGAGCGCTGTCAACGGGGGCCGGCAGCTGGCTCGATCGAGGCCGACACGGTCAGTCGGCGATCTTCAGGACGTCGTCGATCATGATCTGGGCGGTCTCGATGCCGCCGAACACGACGTACCAGGCCGTCGGGTCCAGGTAGTGGACCTGGTCCTCCTTGAAGGCCGTCGTCTGCTGGACGATCTCGTTGTCGAGCACCTGGGCGGCCGCCTGGGCGCCCTCGGCGCTGGTGGCGGCGTCCCGGTCGACGACCCAGAGGTGGTCGGGGTCCGTCTCGAGCAGGAACTCGAAGGAGACCGGCTCGCCGTGCGTGGCCGCCTCGATGTCCTCCACCACGGGCTCCACGCCGAAGGTGTCGTAGATCAGGCCGCCGCGCGCGCCGCGCCCGCTCGCGTCCTCCCCGGCGGGGGCCATCGCGCTGAGCCGGCCCCCCGAGACCATCAGCCCCAGGCCCGTACCGGCCGCTGCGGTGACCTGCTGGGCCTCCGCGATGCCCGCCTCGATCTCGGCGACCGCGGCGGCCGCCTCGTCCTCGGCGCCGAGGACCTCGCCCAGGAAGGTCGTGTTGCGCTCCAGGGTGTCGGTGAAGGACCCGCGCATGCCCAGGTCGACGGTCGGCGCGATCTCGCTCAGGTCGTCGTACAACGCCGAGGACCGGCCTCCGATCACGATGAGGTCGGGCTGCTGGGCCTCGATCTCGACGAGGTCGGCCTCGTACAGCGTGCCGGCGTCGAAGGCGTCGTCGGCCAGGCTGTCCTGCAGGTACTCGGGCACGAAGTCGAGCGGCGCGCCCGCGACCTCGCCGCCCAGCGCACCGATGGTGTCCAGGCTGGCCATGTCGAAGACGACGATCTTCTCGGGGTCCACCGGGACCTCGACCGTCGTCTCCTCGAGCTGAGGCTCCTCCTCCTCCGCGGCGGTGTTCCGGTCCCAGGTGAAGGTGACGGTCTCGGCCTCCGCGGCGGCGGTCTCGGTCGCGACGTCGTCCGCACAGGCGGCGAGGGCGAGCAGGGCCGAGAGGGACAGGGCGGCGCCGGCCAGCGGCCAGGGCTTTGTGCGCATGCAGGACTCCAGGGTCAGGCGTTCGAGAAGGTGAGGCTTGCCTTATTTAGGCGTGCCTAAATATGCAGCCGCTCGCTCGGATGTCACCGTCCCGTGACCCTTTCGTGACCCCATCGGTCGCATCTCCCACTCAGTGGGAACCGGCGCGCGGGTTGCGCACCCCGGGTGCGGGGCAGGAGGGGGCCATGCAGACACGCATGCTCCGCGACCTCACCGTCTCCGCCCAGGGCCTGGGCTGCATGGGGATGAGCGAGTTCTACGGCACCGGCGACCAGGCCGAGGCCGAGCGCACCGTCCGGCGGGCCCTCGACCTCGGCGTCACGTTCCTCGACACCGCCGACATGTACGGCCCCTTCACCAACGAACGGCTCGTCGGCCAGGCCATCGCCGGCCGCCGCGACGAGGTGGTGCTGGCCACCAAGTTCGGCAACGAGCGCGGCGAGGACGGTTCCTTCATCCGGATCAACGGCCGCGCCGAGTACGTGCACCGGGCCTGCGACGCCTCCCTGCAGCGGCTGGGCGTCGACGTCATCGACCTCTACTACCAGCACCGGGTCGACACCACGGTGCCGATCGAGGAGACCTGGGGCGCGCTCGCGGAGCTGGTGGAGGCGGGGAAGATCCGGCACGCCGGCATCTCCGAGGCCGCGCCCGACACCATCCGCCGGGCGCACGCCGTCCTCCCGGTCACGGCGTTGCAGACCGAGTACTCGCTGTGGACGCGCGACCCGGAGGAGGACGGCGTGCTGGCCACCTGCGCGGACCTGGGCATCGGCTTCGTCGCCTACTCGCCGATCGGCCGCGGGTTCCTCTCCGGGCAGATCCGCAGCGTCGACGACCTCGAGCCCGACGACTTCCGCCGGCGCAACCCCCGCTTCCAGGGCGAGGCCTTCGCCCGGAACCTCGAGCTCGTCGACCGGGTCCGCGAGCTCGCGGCGGCCAAGGGCGTCAGCGCCACCCAGCTCGCCCTCGCCTGGGTGATGGCCCGGTCCGGCCGCGACGGCGCCCCGACGGTCGTGCCGATCCCCGGCACCAAGCGGGTCCGGTACCTGGAGGAGAACGCCGCCGCCGCCGACGTCGTCCTCACCGACGACGACCTGCGGGCACTGGACGAGGCCGCACCGGCCGGGGCCGCGGCCGGCGACCGGTACCCGGACATGTCCACCCTGCACCGCTGATCCGGCCGCCGGGCAGGATGGGCCCGTGCCACCCACCCCGACCGCCTGCCGCCGGTGAGCACCCCGCTCGTCGTCGCCGCGACCGTCGTCGCCGTCGTGCTGGCCGCCCTCGGTGGGCTGAGCACGGCGCTGCGCCGCCGGATCGGCACCGCGCACCTGGCCGGGACGGCGTTGCTGGAGCTCCTGCTGCTGGTGCAGCTCGGCGTGGCGGTGGCCGCGCTCGCCCGCGGTGACCGGCCCGAGGACCTGCCGACCTTCCTCGCCTACCTGGTCAGCGTCGTGCTGCTGCCGGTGGCCGGTGTGCTGTGGGCCCGCTCGGAACCCACCCGCTGGGCCGGCACCGTGCTCGGTGTCGCCACCCTGGCCGTCGCCGTGATGCTGTGGCGGCTGTTGGACCTCTGGGAAGTCACCGGTGGCTGACGAGCGTGGGGCGACCGGCGGCGGCGCGCTGGGCCGGCCGGCCCGAGAGGCGACGAGCGCCGCCCCGGGGACGACCCGCGGCCCCGGGCGGGTGCTGGTGGCGCTCTACGGGGTGTTCGCACTCGCCGCGGGCGCCCGGGCGGCGGTGCAGCTGTCGACCCAGTTCGACGAGGCGCCGCTCGCCTACCTGCTGTCGGCCGTCGCCGCGGTGGTCTACGTGATCGCCACGATCGGGCTGGCCCGCGGTGGCCGCGGCGGCCGGCGCACCGCCGTGGTGTCCTGCTCGATCGAACTCGCCGGCGTGCTGGTGGTCGGCACGCTGTCGCTGTTGGACCCAGCGGCCTTCCCGGACGCCACCGTCTGGTCCGGCTACGGGCAGGGCTACGGGTACGTGCCCCTGCTGCTCCCGGTGCTCGGGCTGCTGTGGCTGCGCCACCAGTCCCGGCTCGCCCAGGCCCAGGGTGACGGGCCCGACCGCACCGGGTGACCCGTGCGGGGGACGTCCTCCCGCCCCAGCAGCGCTCTGTGGTGCGCAATCGAAGTCCCTCTCGTAACATCGCGCAGTGCCGTCCGACAGGCGACCGGTCCAGGTCCCCCGCGAAGCCGCCGCTGCCCTGGCCGACGTCCTGCCCAGCGCCCCCGACCAGCCCGAGCAGACCCGCCAGCAGGCGTCCGTCGTCGGGGCAGCCGAGGCAGCGGTCTCCGGGACGGACAGCCAGCGCAGCGCTCAGGCAGCGCTGCCCGGGGTGCTCTCCGACGTCCCGGTCGCCGTGCTGGTCATCGACCAGACCGACGGCACCGTCACGTACGCCAACGCCGCAGCCATCGACCTCGCCGGCAGCGTGCGCCTGCCGGTCGCCATCGACACCTGGGGTGCCTCCGCGGGGCTCACCGACCTCTCCGGTGCACCACTGGCGAAGAGCAGCGGCCCGCTGTCCGACGTCGCCGCCGGACGGTTGGTCGCCGGTGAGGCCGTCCGGCTCAGCCCCCGGGACAGCTCGAACACCCAGCGCGCCGCCGGCGCCGGCGACGACGCCCACCAGGTGCTGTGGGTGAGCGGCTTCCCGCTGTCCCGGAACGACAGCGAGCAGCGGCTGTCGCTGGTGGTCTTCCTCGAGCTCGACGAGCCCGGCGACGACACGGACCCCGAGACGCAGCTGCAGGCACTGCGGGAACGCGCGGTCGTCGCCACCGACATCGCCTTCACCATCACCGACCCGCGGCAGGAGGACGACCCACTGGTGTGGGTCAACCCCTCGTTCACCCGGATGAGCGGGTACGGCTACGAGGAGAGCGTCGGCCGCAACTGCCGCTTCCTGCAGGGCCCGGCCACCGAGCAGAAGGCGGTCGACGACCTGCGTCAGGCGCTGGCCGACGAGCAGCCGATCACCACCACGCTGCTGAACTACCGCAAGGACGGCACGGCCTTCTGGAACCAGGTCTCGATCACGCCGGTGTTCGACGGTGAGGGGTCGCTGGTCAGCTTCGTGGGCGTGCAGACCGACGTCACCGAGCGGGTCCGGGTCGAGGACGACCGCCGGGCAGCGTTCGCCGCCGAGCGGGCCGCCCGGCAGGACGCCGAGGAGGCGCACGCCTCCGCCGACGCCGCCCGGGTCGAGGCCGTGCAGGCACAGAGCCGGCTGGCGCTGATGGCCGAGGCCACCAGCACGCTCAGCGCGACCTTGGACATGGACGACCTGCTCGAGCGGCTGGCCTCCCTCTGCGTCCCACTGCTCGCCGACTGGGTGTTCGTCACCCTGGTGGACGAGCACGGCTCGGTCTCCGGCACCTCGGCCGCCCACCGGCGGGGGATGACCGAGGAGCTGCGCCGCTTCGCCGCCTTGCGCATCGCCGACCTGCCCGACGCCGCACCCATCCGGCGGGTGCTCCGGTCCAGCGAGCCGGTCCTGGTCCCGGAGATCACCGACGAGATCCTGCTCGCAGCCGCCCCCGACCCGGCGCTGCGTGAGGTGATGGCCGAGCTGGGCACCTCGTCCCAGCTCACCGTGCCGCTGGTCGCCCGCCGCCGCACGCTCGGGGCGCTCACCCTGGTGGCCGAGAGCCAGGACCGGCGGTTCGCAGCCGACGACGTCGACCTGGCCCGCGACCTCTCCCGCCGGGCCGCCATGGCGATGGACAACGTCCGCCTGTACCAGCAGGAGCACACCGTCGCCGAGACGCTGCAGCGCTCGCTGCTGCCCCAGCTGCCGGAGATCCCCGGCGTCACGGCGGCGGCCCACTACCTCAGCGCCTCGAGCTCCGCCGACGTCGGCGGCGACTTCTACGACCTGCTCCACCTGCCCGACGACAGCGTCGGTCTGGCCGTCGGGGACGTGGTCGGGCACGACGTCGCGGCAGCCGCGGCGATGGGGCATCTGCGCGGCCTGCTGCGGGCCTGCGCCTGGGACGCCGGCGACGGCGACCCCGGGGAGATCCTCGGCCGGGTCGACCGACTGGTCCAGGGCCTGCACGTGGCCCCGATGGCGACGATGGTCTACGGCCGCGCCGAGCGGCCCAGCGCCGACGGGGAGCCCTGGCGCCTGCAGCTGGCCAACGCCGGGCACCCGCCGCTCCTGCTGCGCCACGCCGACGGCACGGTCGAGATGCTGGACGGGGTCACCGGGATGCTGATCGGTGTCGACATGACGCACCGGCGGCAGTCCCGGGCGGTGGAGATCCCGACCGGGGCGACGCTGGTCGCCTACACCGACGGGCTGATCGAACGGCCCGGCCAGGACATGGACCAGGGGATCGCTGCACTGGTCCAGCGACTCCGCGACGCCCCGGTCGACGACCCGGCAGCGCTGTGCCTGCACGCCGTCGGCGGCGACCCCGACCGCCGCGACGACGTCGCGGTGCTCGCCCTGCGGTTCGGCTAGCTCTCCTCGGGGCCCAGCCGCGCCTGCTGGAGGCCGTAGGCGCCGCGGTGGAACAGCAGCGGCGTGCGGGAGGCGTCGGCGCCGAGGTCGAGCACCCGCGCGACGACGATGGTGTGGTCGCCGCCGTCGTACTCGGCCCACAGCTCGCTGTCGATCCAGGCGACGACGTCGGCGAGCACGGGGGAGCCGTGCGGGCTGGGCGCCCACTGCACGCCCGCGTACTTGTCGGCGCCGGAGCGGGCGAACTGCCGGGACAGGCCGCTCTGCTCGTCGGCGAGCACGTTGACGCAGAACCGGCCGGCCTCGCGCAGCAACGGCCAGGTGCGGGACGTGCGGGCCGGGGCGAAGGCGACCAGCGGCGGATCCAGGGACAGCGAGCTGAACGACTGGCAGGTGAAGCCCACCGGGCCGTCGGCGGCCATCGCCGTCACCACGGTGACGCCGGAGACGAAGTGCCCGAGCACGTCCCGCATCACCGAGGGGTCGACCACTGCCGGGGGGACGTCCGCTCCTGGGTTCACGCCGTCGATCCCATCACGCGCGACCCGGTGGGGCACCGTGCGACCGGTCACCCACCGCTGACCACCGCGCCGCGGGGCGCGTTGCGCCCACCGGCCCGGTACAGGGAGCTGGGCAGCTGATGACCGACGGCCCGCTCGGTGACCGCGGCCGCAGCCAGGACGGCGTCCAGGTCGATGCCGGTCGCCACGTCGGCGTCGGCCAGCCAGTAGACGAGCTCCTCGGTGGCGATGTTCCCGCTGGCGCCCGGCGCGAACGGGCACCCGCCCAGGCCGCCGACCGAGGAGTCGAGCTGGGTGACGCCGGCCTGCAGGGCCGCCAGCGCGTTGGCCTGGCCGGTGCCGCGGGTGTCGTGGAAGTGCACGCCCAGCGGCACGCCCGGGCAGGCCCGGCGGACCTCGTCCAGCAGCCGCACGACGCGCGCCGGGGTGGTCGTCCCGATGGTGTCGCCCAGGCACAGCTGGTCGGCGCCGGCGGTGACCGCGGCCCGGGTGACGTCGACGGTGCGGGCCACCGGCGTCCGCCCGTCGAACGGGCAGTCCCAGGCTGTGGCGACGATGACCTCCAGGGAGCCGCCGGCGCCGTGGGCGAGCTCGGCGATCTGCCCCACCGCGGCGACCGCCTCGGCGGTCGAGCGGCCGGCGTTGGCGCGGCTGTGCGAGTCGGCGGCGGAGACCACGTACTCCAGGTGCGCGATGCCCGCGTCGACCGCCCGGACCGCGCCCCGCGGGTTGGCCACCAGGGCGGAGAAGTGCACGCCGTCGAAGCGGTGCAGCTCGGCGGCGACCTGGTCGGCGTCGGCCAGGGCGGGCACCGCCTTCGGCGAGACGAAGGAGGTCACCTCGATCCGCCGGACGCCGGTGGCCACCAGCGACTCCAGCATGGCCAGCTTCTCGGCCAGGGGGACCGGGTCCTCCAGCTGCAGCCCGTCCCGCATCCCGACCTCACGGATGTGGACCGCCGTCGGCAGCACCAGGTCGAACTCGTTCACGCCAGGCCTCCTCGCCGTCGACCCCCATCCTGCCCCCGGGTCCCGGTTCCACGTGGAACCGGGACCCGGGTGTGCTCAGCTGCCCACCGGCTCCGGGATGCGCTCGGCCTCCACGGTCCGGCCGAGCTTGGCGCCCTCGACGTCCAGGTCGGGCAGCAGCCGGTCCAGCCAGCGCGGCAGCCACCAGGCCGAGCGGCCCAGCAGCGCCAGCACGGCGGGCACCAGCGTCATCCGGACGACGAACGCGTCCACCAGCACGCCGACCGCCAGCCCGAAGGCGATCGCCTTGACGGTCACGTCCTCGATGGTCACGAAGCTGCCGAACACCGAGAACATGATCAGTGCCGCCGCGACCACCACCCGGGACGCGTGCCGCATGCCGGCGACGACCGCGGCCTGCGGGGCCGCCCCGTGCACGAACTCCTCGCGCATCCGGGAGACGAGGAAGACCTCGTAGTCCATGGCCAGGCCGAAGAGGACCGCCATCAGCAGGATCGGCATGAAGCTGATGACCGGCCCGGTGGCCGGGACCCCGAAGACGTCCATCAGCCAGCCCCACTGGAACACCGCGACGACGGCGCCGAACGAGGCACCGACCGACAGCAGGAAGCCCAGCGCGGCCTTGATCGGCACCAGGACCGAGCGGAAGACCAGCAGCAGCAGGACCAGCGCCAGCCCCACGACGACCAGGGTGAACGGCAGCAGCGCGTCGCCCAGCCGGTCGGAGACGTCGATGGCGACGGCGGTCTGCCCGGTCACCGTCACGTCGGCGCCGGTGTCGGCCGCCAGGTCGTCCGCGAGGTCGCGCAGCTCGGCGACGAGTGCGGTCGTCGCCTCGTCCTGCGGGCCGCTCTCCGGCACGACCTGGACGATCGCGGCGGTGCCGTCGGCGAGCACCTGGGGCGCGGCGAAGGCGACGTCGTCCAGGCCGCCGGTGAACTCCCCGGGCTGCCCGGTCGGCGTGCCGCCGATCGCGGCGGCGGCCTGGCCGGCCGCCTGCTCGGCGGTGGCCGGCTCCAGCCCGTCGAGGAAGACGATGAGCGGGCCGTTGGCCCCGGGGCCGAAGAACTCGCTGACCGCGTCGTAGGCCTGCCGGGTGGTGCTCTCCTCCGCGGCGGTGCTGGCGTCGGGCAGGGCCAGCCGCAGCTGCAGCGCGGGGATCGCGACCACCAGCAGACCGACGACCGTGACCAGCACGGTGAGCAGCGGCCGGCGGGTGACGAAGGCGCCCCAGCGGGCACCCCCGGTACGGGCCGGCACCCCCTCGTGCTCGGCGAGCGCGCGTTCGCGGCGGGCGGCGCGGGACCCCGGCCTGGGCACCAGTCGGGAGCCGGCGAAGCCCAGCAGCGCGGGCAGCAGGGTGAGCGCGACCAGGACGGCGACCAGCACGGTCCCGGCGGCGCCCAGGCCCATCACGGTGAGGAAGGGGATGCCGACGACGGCGAGCCCGGAGAGCGCGATGATCACGGTCAGGCCGGCGAAGACGACGGCGGACCCGGCCGTGCCGGCGGCCCGCCCCGCGGACTCCTCGGGGTCCATGCCGGCGGCCAGCTGGGAGCGGTGCCGGGACAGGATGAACAGCGTGTAGTCGATGCCGACCGCCAGGCCGATCATCAGCGCCAGCGTCGGGGCGGTCGAGGAGAGCGTGATGAGCCCGGACGTCGCCAGCAGCCCGGTGAGCCCGATGCCCACGCCGACCAGCGCGGTCAGCAGGTTCATGCCGGCGGCGAGCAGCGAGCCGAATGTGATCACGAGGACCAGGACGGCGACCACGACGCCGATGAGCTCCAGCGGACCGACGGTGACCGCCCCGGTGTTGAAGGCGGCACCGCCGACCTCGACCTCCAGGCCTGCGTCGGTGGCCGCGGTGGTGGCCGCCTGCAGGTCCTCCAGGGCGGTCTCGCCGAGTTCGGGGCCCTGCACCGAGTACTGCACCGGCGCCAGGGCTGCGCGCCCGTCCGGGCTGATCGACTGGGTGGAGAAGGGGTCCTGCACCCCGGCGACCTGGTCGACCTGGCCGGCCGCGGCCACGGTCTCCGCGATGGCGGCGGCGTACTGCGGGTCGGCCACCGTGGCGCCCTCGGGAGCGATGAACACCAGCTGCGCGCCGACCCCGGCGGCTGCGGGGGAGACCTCGTCGAGCCGGTCCAGCGCCGCCTGGGACTCCGAGCCGGGGATGGTGAACTCGTCGTCGAACTCCCCGCCGATGGTGAGGAAGAGCGTCACGACGAGGCCGAGGACCGCGAGCCAGGCCACGGAGAACAGCCCGCGGCGGCGGTAGGCCGCGCGGCCGATCCGGTAGAGCAGGGTGGACATCGGTTCTCCTGGTTTCAGCCGGTCAGGGGGTGGTCGAGGGGGGCGACACCGCGCCGCGGACGAGGGAGAGCAGGGCGGTGCGGCGCAGGGGCTCGAGGTCGCCCTGCGCGGTGAGCGACATGACCGTGAGCCCGCTGAGCAACGCGGTGGCCGCCCCGATGAGGTCGGCAGCCGGCAGGGTGAAGGTCAGTCCCGCCTCGGCGGCCATCCGGTCGACGAGGTCGGCGAGCCGGCTGCCGAGCTGGTCGTCGTGCCGGCGCAGCACCTCGGCGGCCTCGGGGTTCCGGGCGGCGTGCAGCGTGTACTCGGTGACCACCAGGGCCCAGGTGCGGTCGCAACGGAAGGCACCCAGCACCCGGTCGACCGCAGCGGCGAGGGGATCCGGCTCGTCGGCGAGGCCGGTGAGGAGCTCGGCGACCCGGGCGAGGTCGCGCTCGACCTCGCGGGTCATCAACGCCTCGAACAGCTCGTCCTTGGTCTTGAAGCTGGAGTAGAAGGCGCCGCGGGTGAACCCACCGCGGCTGCAGATGTCCTCGACGCTGGCCGCGGCGAAGCCCTGCTCGGCGAAGGTCTGCAGGGCGGCGTCCAGCAGCCGCTCGACGGTCGCCTCACGACGGCGCTTGGGCCGCTGCAGGTCGACGTCGGTCACGATGCAGGACTGTATTGGATACAGCCGTGCATCGACATGCGAACTGCGTCACCCCGGCCGGGCCGGCCGGGCCTCCTACCTGACCCTGTGGGGACCTACCCGGCGGTCTGCCACCCGGTAGGTCCCCCTGGGATCAGGTCACCTGATCCCGGCGGGGCTCAGCCCAGGGCGCGGCCGACGGCGACGGCGCGGGTGTCCGGTGCGGCGACCCGGGCGGCGTCGGCCTCCTGGTCGTCGGCAGCCTCCTGCGAGCGGCGTTCGGCCTCCACGCGGGCGGTGTAGCTCTCCACCTCGCTGGCGATCCGCTCGTCGTCCCAGCCCAGCACCCCGGCCACCGCCCGGGCGACCGGCGCGGCGGAGTCGACCCCGCGGTGCGGGGTCTCGATGGAGATCCGGGTGCGCCGGGCCAGCAGGTCGTCCAGGTGCAGCGCGGCCTCGTGCGCGGCCGACCACACCATCTCCACCATCAGGTACTCCTCGGCGCCGGGCACCGGCTCGAGCAGCTCGGGGGCGTCGGCGGCCAGGTCGAGCACCTCGGGGGTGAGCGACCCGAACCGGTTGAGCAGGTGCTCGGCGCGGAAGCGCGGGATGCCCCACCGGTCGGACAGCCCGTCGAGGGAGTTGACCATCGCCGCGTAGCCCTCGGCGCCGACCAGCGGGATGTTCTCGGTGACGCTCGGCGGGACCCGGCGGGTGACGTCCTCGGCCACGGCGTCCACCGCGTCGGCGGCCATCGGCCGGTAGGTCGTGTACTTGCCGCCGGCGACGGCGATGACGCCGGGCATCGGCCGGGCGACCGCGTGCTCCCGGGAGAGCTGGCTGGTCGACTCCTGCTCACCGGACAGCAGCGGGCGCAGCCCGGCGTAGACGCCGGTGATGTCGGCGTGCGTGATCGGGACCGACAGCACCTCGTTGACGTGCTCGAGGATGTAGTCGATGTCGGCCTTGCTGGCGGCCGGGTGGGCCTTGTCCAGCTCCCAGTCGGTGTCGGTCGTCCCGATGATCCAGTGGCTGCCCCACGGGATGACGAACAGCACCGACTTCTCGGTGCGCAGGATCAGGCCGGCCTCGCCGTTGATCCGGTCGCGCGGGACGACGATGTGCACGCCCTTGCTGGCGCGCACGTGGAACCGGCCGCGGCCGCCGACCAAGGTCTGGACGTCGTCGGTCCACACCCCGGTGGCGTTGACGACCACCTCGCTGCAGACGTCGACCTCGCGCCCGGTCTCGACGTCGCGCACCTTCGCCCCGACCACCCGGCCGCCGGCGTGCTCGAAGGAGACGACCTCGGCGGAGTTGAGCACGGTGGCCCCGTAGGCCGCGGCGGTGCGGGCCACGGTCAGGGTGTGCCTCGCGTCATCGGCCTGGGCGTCGTAGTACCGGATGGCGCCGACCAGGGACTCCGGCTTCAGGGCGGGGAACAGCCGCCGGGCACCGGTGCGGGTCAGCTGCTTGTGGGCCGGCATCGGGTCCGACAGCGACCCGAGGCGGGCCAGCCCGTCGTAGAGGGTGATCCCGGCGGTGACGTAGGGCCGCTCCCAGTGGCGGGTCAGCGGGTAGAGGAAGGGCACCGGCTTGACCAGGTGCGGGGCGATCCGGTTGACCGAGAGGTCGCGCTCGTGCAGCGCCTCCCGGACGAGCCCGAAGTCGAACTGCTCGAGGTAGCGCAGCCCGCCGTGGAACAGCTTCGAGGAGCGCGAGGAGGTACCGCTGGCGAAGTCGCGGGCCTCGACCAGCGCCGTCTTGAGACCGCGGGTGGCCGCGTCCAGGGCGACGCCGGCGCCGGTCACGCCGCCGCCGATCACCAGGACCTCGAAGTCACCGGCCGCGAGGTCGGCCCACGCCTGGGCGCGCTGCTCGGGGCCGAGTGGGCGGACTGCCGTCATTGCGATCTCCTCGGTACGGGCCATCGCCGGCGACGGCGCACGATGCACCCACGGTAGGTCGGTCCGTGACGGACCGTCGACGGCCACTGTCTGACATGGTCGGACAACTCACGTGCGCTGGATCACCACCCGCGCCCGCGATGGCCTAGCGTCGGGCGCCGTGCCGGGCACCGTGCAGTCCATCGAGCGGGCAGCGGCGATCCTGCGCGTGGTGGCCGGCTCCGGCGGCACGCTGGGCGTCACCGACATCGCCGCGGCGGTCGGGCTGGCCAAGACGACCGCGCACAGCCTGCTCCGCACCCTGCTGCACGTCGGCTTCGTGGCGCAGGACCCGGCCACCGGCCGCTACGCACTGGGCCCCGGGCTGCTCCGGCTGGGCACGCCCCTGGACGTCAACGAGCTGCGCGCCCGCTCCTCGAACTGGGCCGACGCCCTGGCCTCCCGCAGCGGGCAGGCGGTGCGGCTGGCCACCCTCGCCGGCACGGAGGTCGTCGTCGTCCACCACGTCTTCCGCCCTGACGACTCCGCCCAGGTGCTCGAGGTCGGCACCGCCCTCCCCGCGCGCAGCACGGCACTGGGCAAGGTGCTCCTGGCGTACGGGGCCACCCACCCGCCCGAGCTGGCCGACGTGCGCGCCCATGGCTGGGCGGCGGAGCGGGGCGAGCAGGAGCCGGGCGTGGGCGCGATCGCCGCCCCCGTCCGCGACGCGGGTGGCCTGGTGGTCGCCGCGCTGGGCGTCAGCGGGGCGCTGACCTCGCTGTTCGACGCCCGCGGCGTACCCCGCAGCCTGCTGCTGGCCATGGTGGTGGACGCCGCCCACGCGGTGTCCCGCGAGCTGGGGCACGGCGGTGGCTGACCGCTACGTGCTGGCCGTCGACCAGGGGACGACGTCGACGCGGTCGCTGGTGTTCGACCGGGGCGGCCGGATGGTCGCCGTCCGCCAGCGCGAGCACCACCAGTACTTCCCCCGCCCCGGCTGGGTCGAGCACGACCCGATGGAGATCTGGGCGAACACCCAGCGGACCGCCGCGCAGGTGCTCGGCGACATGCCCGACGCCGGGGACGTCGTGGCACTGGGCATCGCCAACCAGCGGGAGACCACCGTGGTCTGGGACCGGGTCACCGGCCGGCCGGTGACCCGGGCGCTGGTCTGGCAGGACACCCGCACCGCCGACCTGGTGACGGAGCTGGCCGCCCGGCCCGACGCCGGCCTGGTGGCCCAGCGCAGCGGGATGGCGATCGCCGGCTACTTCTCCGGCCCGCGGTTGCGCTGGATCCTCGACCACGTGCCCCGCGCCCGGGAGCGCGCCGAACGCGGCGAGCTGCTGTTCGGCACCATGGAGACCTGGCTGATCTGGAACCTCACCGGCGGGCCGGACGGCGGCGTCCACGTCACCGACGTGACGAACGCGAGCCGCACCCTGCTGATGGACGTGCGCAGCTGCCGGTGGGACCCCGACCTGCTCGCCTTCTTCGACATCCCGGCGGAGATGCTGCCGGAGATCCGCCCGTCGGTCGGCGTCCTGGGCACGGCCACCGCGCTGAACCGGGCGCTGCCGATCGCCGGGGCACTGGGCGACCAGCAGGCGGCGCTGTTCGGCCAGGCCTGCTTCGCCCCCGGCGAGGCCAAGTGCACCTACGGCACGGGCAGCTTCCTGCTGCAGAACACCGGCACCGAGCTGGTGCGCACCCGCTCCGGGTCGATCAGCACGGTGGCCTACCAGCTGGCCGGGGAGCCGGTCCGGTACGCGCTGGAGGGTTCGGTCGCCGTCGCCGGTGCACTGGTGCAGTGGCTGCGGGACGGGCTGGGCCTCATCAGCTCGGCCGCGGAGGTGGAGACCCTCGCCCGCACGGTCGGCGACAACGGCGGCTGCTACGTCGTCCCGGCGTTCTCCGGGCTGCTGGCCCCGCACTGGCGGGGGGAGGCCCGCGGCCTGGTCGCCGGGCTCACCTCCTACGTCACCAAGGGGCACCTGGCCCGCGCGGTGCTGGAGGCCACCGGCTGGCAGACCCGTGACGTGGTGCAGGCGATGGCCGCCGACTCCGGCCTGTCGTTGCCGGCCCTGCGGGTGGACGGCGGGATGACCACCAACAACCTGCTCATGCAGTTCGTGGCCGACGCGCTGGACACCCCGGTCGTGCGGCCGATGGTGGGGGAGACGGTCTCCCTCGGGGCCGCCTACGCCGCCGGCCTGGCCGTCGGGGTGTGGTCCGACGTCGAGGCGCTGCGCCGGAACTGGCACCGGTCGGCGCAGTGGACGCCGACGCCGGAGCGGGCGCGGGCACTGACCGCGGAGTACCCCCGCTGGGAGCGGGCGGTGGAGCTGAGCATCGCCTGGGGAGCCCCCTGACGTCGTCGTCCGACCATGTCGCACCAGCACTGTTGTCCAGCTCACAGCCCGCCTCCTACGGTCCTCGCACGACGGGACGCGTGGTGACCATCGCCACACCCCCGTCCTCGATCAGCACGGCCCGCGACGTCGCGGGCCCGTCGTGAGGAGCGCCTACTCGTGGACACCGTCGGTCTGTGGACCGTCTTCGGCAGTGAAGTACTCGGCACCGGGATCCTGCTGCTGCTCGGCGTCGGCGTGGTCGCCAACGTCGTCTTGCCCAAGACCCTCGGCAACGGCAGCGGCTGGATCGTCATCATCTTCGGCTGGGGGCTCGCCGTCTTCGCCGGCGTCTTCGCCGGGGCGACCTCCGGGGCGCACATCAACCCGGCCGTCACCGTCGGCCTGCTGGTCAGCGGGACCGAGGAGTACGCCCCCGGCGTCGAGGTCAGCGTCGCCAGCACGCTGGTGTACTTCGCCGGGCAACTGGTCGGCGCCTTCATCGGGGCGGTCCTGGCCTACCTGGCCTACTACGGGCACTACAACGACCCGGACGCCGCCGGCACCCAGCTGGGCACCTTCGCCACCGGCCCGGCCACCGGCACCGTCAAGGACAACGTGATGACCGAGGTGCTCGGCACGTTCGTGCTGGTCTACATCATCCTGCGGTTCGGGGACACGCCCACCCAGCTCGGCCCGCTGGCCGTTGCCCTGCTGGTCGTCGGCATCGGCGCCTCGCTCGGTGGCCCGACCGGCTACGCCATCAACCCCGCCCGTGACCTGGGACCCCGCCTCGCCCACGCCGTCCTGCCCATCCGCGGCAAGGGCGGCAGCAACTGGGGCTACGCCTGGGTGCCGATCGTCGGCCCGCTCATCGGCGCCGTCCTCGCCGGCGCGCTCTCCCACGTCAACCTCTGAACCGACCCCCTCCAGGAGGAACCCCATGGCCCAGTACGTAGCCGCGATCGACCAGGGCACCACCAGCACCCGGTGCATGATCTTCGACCACGACGGCGCCGTCGTGTCCGTCGGCCAGAAGGAGCACGAGCAGATCTTCCCGCGCGCCGGGTGGGTCGAGCACGACGCGATGGAGATCTGGCGCAACACCCGCGAGGTGGTCGGCCAGGCGCTGGCCCGCAGCGACGCCGGCACCTCCGACATCGTCGCCGTCGGGATCACCAACCAGCGGGAGACCGCGGTGGTCTGGGACCGGAGCACCGGCCAGCCGGTCTACAACGCGATCGTCTGGCAGGACACCCGCACCACGAAGATCATCGAGGAGCTCGGCGCGCTGGGCGGCGGCGCCGACCGCTACAAGGACAAGGTCGGCCTGCCGCTGGCCACCTACTTCGCCGGCCCCAAGGTCCGCTGGATCCTGGACAACGTCGACGGCGCCCGGGAGAAGGCCGAGCGCGGCGACCTGCTCATGGGGACCATCGACTCCTGGCTGATCTGGAACATGACCGGCGGGGCCGACGGCGGGCTCCACCTCACCGACGTCTCCAACGCCTCCCGCACCATGCTGATGGACTACCGGAAGCTCGCCTGGGACGCCGACATCGCCGAGGAGATGGGCATCCCCATGTCCATGCTCCCGGAGATCCGCTCCAACTCCGAGGAGTACGGCAAGGGCCGCAAGGCCGGCTTCCTGGCCGGGGTCCCGATCGCCGGCTCGCTCGGTGACCAGCAGGCGGCCACCTTCGGCCAGGTCTGCTTCACCAAGGGCATGGCCAAGAACACCTACGGCACCGGCAACTTCATGCTGCTCAACACCGGCGAGGAGGCCGTCCCGTCGGAGAACGGGCTGCTCACCACGCTGTGCTACCAGCTCGGGGACGCCAAGCCGGTGTACGCGCTGGAGGGGTCGATCGCCGTCACCGGCTCGCTGGTGCAGTGGGTCCGGGACAACCTGGGCATGATCAAGAACGCCCCGGAGATCGAGGACCTGGCCCGCTCGGTCGACGACAACGGCGGCGCCTACTTCGTCCCCGCGTTCTCCGGGCTCTTCGCCCCGCACTGGCGCTCCGACGCCCGCGGCGCGGTCGTCGGGCTGACCCGCTTCGTCAACAAGGGGCACCTGGCGCGCGCCGTCCTGGAGGCGACCGCCTACCAGACCCGCGAGGTGCTGGACGCGATGAACGCCGACTCCGGGGTCGACCTCACCGAGCTCCGGGTGGACGGCGGGATGGTCGGCAACGAGCTGCTCATGCAGTTCCAGGCCGACCTGCTCGGCGTCCCGGTGATCCGGCCGAAGATCGCCGAGACGACGGCACTGGGCGCGGCCTACGCGGCCGGCCTCGCCGTCGGCTTCTGGTCCGACCTCGACGAGCTCACCGCCAAGTGGGCCGAGGACAAGCGCTGGGACCCGCAGATGGCCACCGACGAGCGGGAGCGGTTCTACCGCAACTGGCAGAAGGCGGTCACGAAGTCGCTGGACTGGGTGGACGAGGACGTCAGCTGACGCCTCCTCGTCGCGCACCGCAGGCCCGTCGGAGTCCGCTCCGGCGGGCCTGCCGTGCGTCCGGGCGCACCCAGCCGGGTGACTAGCTTGTGCGCCTTACTAGTCAGTCGTACTGTCTAGCGCGTGTCAGCAGAACGGTGGCCCGGGGAGTGGATGCGCGGCGTCCTGTCGTTGTGCGTGCTCCGCGTCGTCGCCGACGGCCCGACCTACGGCTACGCCATCGCCGCCCGGCTCGCCGAGGCCGGGCTCGGCCCGGTGAAGGGCGGCACGCTCTACCCGATCCTGACCCGCCTGGAGACCGAGGGCCTGGTGTCCTCGTCCTGGGAGGCCGGCGACGGGGGCCCGGGCCGCAAGTTCTTCACCCTCACCGACGCCGGCGAGCAGTTCCTCCGCGAGCGGACCGAGCTCTGGCACGTCTTCACCGAGCGGGCCGCCGGCCTGCTGGCCCCCCTGCCCGCTGCGAGGAGCACGCCATGAAGAGCACCGACCAGGCCTGGAGCGACGACCTGCTGCTGGCGCTGCGGTTGCGCGAGGTCCCGGGCACCCGGATCGGCGAGGTCCTCGCCGAGGTGCAGAGCCACGTCGCCGAGACCGGGGAGGACCCGCGCCAGGCGTTCGGCGACCCGAAGCAGTACGCCGACGAGGTGGCCGAGGCGCTCGGTCTGCAGCGGGGCCGCGGCTGGCGCCACCTGCTGAGCGGTCTGTCGTGGGCGCACCTCGTCGTCACCGTGGTCATCGGCGTCGCCAGCTTCCTGCTCGCCGACAGCCTGTGGGGGCTCGGCGCGGGGGACGACGCGGCCTTCGGCGTCCCGTCCGGGCTGATGGCGGCCGGCGCCGTCGTCGTCCTGGCCGCCTGCGCCGCCTGGATCGCCGCCGCGAGCCGGCGCGAGCCCGACGACACCGTGCGCGACCCGCGCACCGGCGAGGACATGGCCCGCCTCGGGCGGTGGCAGCTCGCCGTCCTGATCGGCGCCCCGGTGCTGGCCCTCACCCTGATGCTCTTCGGCGGCCTCCTCACCCGCTGACCTCCCATCCGACAGAAATGGCCATTTCTGTCGGATGCGTCAGGCCGCCAGGGCAGCGCGTACCCGACGGACCACGCCGTCCAGGTCGCGGAGGTCGGTCGAGGTGAGCCGGATGATGCGCCATCCCGCCGCGACCAGGGCCGCGTAGCGCTCGTCGTCCCGCACGATCTGTTCGGCTTCGAAGTGGTGGGCACCGTCGTACTCCACCGCCAGCTTCGCCTCCGGCCAGCCGAGATCCACCTTGCCGACGAACGTGCCACGGTGAGTGATGACGAGCTGGGGCACCGGTGCGAGGCCGGCGAGCACCAAGGCGACCCGGACCTTCGACTCCGGTGCCGAGTCGGCGCGCCGGTCGACGAGCGGCACCGCTCTCCGCACACGGCTGACACCCCACCGACAGGCTCCGGCCGTCGCCATCTCGGCCAACTGCCGTTCCGTGATCGCGCCCGACCGCACCATCGCGTCGAGAGCGGCAACGGCCGTGCCGAGTGGCTCCAGGGCGGCGACGTCCCACGCCGTTCGTCGTGCTGTGGTCACCGGGACGCCGTCGACGCGCTCGACGTCCGACGCCGACAGAGGGCCCCGGTGGACACGGACCTGGCGCGGCCCCTTCCACTCGACCTCCGCAGGACGTACCACCGTCACCGGGTCCTGGGGCCCGGCGAAGGGGGCGCCGTACCAGGCCGCGGCCGAGTACCCACCGATGGCCGCCCCTGCTGGCAGCAGCAGTGCCACTCCGCGGCAGCGGAGCTGGTGGTCGACAGCCAGTGCGGGGTCGGCGTAGACGCCCTGGACCAGCCGGCGGTACCCCTTCGTCCGCAGCTCGCGCTCGGTCAAGTGGCCCTGGGCCACGGCATGGCTGCCGATGAAGACGCCGGTCAGACGGTTCAGACGACTGGACACCGGGTGAGGGTGGCCCCGTCGCCGACACTCACGCGTGCGTCGTCCACAACCCCCGCGACAGAAATGGCCATTTCTGTCGCGGCGGGGGTCAGGGGGTGAGGGCGGCGGAGACGACGGCCTTGGCCTCCTCCTGGACCTGGGCGAGGTGCTCGGGCCCGCGGAAGGACTCGGCGTAGACCTTGTAGACGTCCTCGGTGCCGGACGGGCGGGCGGCGAACCAGGCGTTCTCCGTGGTGACCTTCAGGCCACCGATCGCGGCGTCGTTGCCCGGGGCCTTCGTGAGCTTGGCGGTGATCGGCTCGCCGGCCAGCTCGGTGGCGGTGACGGCGTCGGGGGAGAGCTTGCCGAGCGCGGCCTTCTCCTCCCGGGTCGCCGCGGCGTCGACCCGCGCGTAGGCCGACTCGCCGAACCGTTGCGTCAGTGACGCATGCAGCTCCGAGGGTGAGTTCCCGGTCACGGCCTGGATCTCCGAGGCCAACAGGGCGAGCAGGAGGCCGTCCTTGTCCGTGGTCCACACCCCGCCGTCGCGGCGGAGGAACGACGCCCCGGCCGACTCCTCGCCACCGAACCCGACCGACCCGTCGAGCAGCCCGGGCACGAACCACTTGAAGCCGACCGGCAC
>NZ_JAAKGN010000067.1:0-24096 GCF_011039295.1 Modestobacter sp. KNN46-3
CGGAGCGAGGAACAGGTACGGCGTGAGCCGAGCCGTCCACCACTTCCGCCCACGGGGCGCAGCACGACCCGTGGCTCCGGGAGCCTCGTCGTGCGAGCGTTCGCGCGACGGCACGTCGAGCGTTGACGACACGGGCTCTCACCTCTCTGTGCAGCTCGTCGGACGGCTTCGTCCGGTGCGTCGGATGTGCAGTGGCTCACATGTTGGCAAGCGCTTTCTAGACCCCCGGCCGAACTGCTGTCAACGCTCGACGGGACCGCCCGGGCCACCCGGCTGCCGCTGTGCGCTGCCTCACAAGTGGGTAAGCGCTTTCTACTCGCGTCCGCTCCGGCCTGTCAACGAGTCGACTCGGGCCACCCGGTCACGATCCGGCCACGAGCACCATCGCACCCCTCTGACCTCGGTGTCCGCGCTAACCCGCGACTTCCGGCCCGGCGCGTCGAGACCGACGCGTCGGCAAGCCCTTTCCCATCGCGGCAGGTCTGGCTACGCTCAGCGTCCCGTCGGCGACCGCGCCGACGACTGGCTCGGTCAAGGGGGATCACGTGCCAGAACAGTCCCGCAGCGCTGGCCGGGTGGTGCTCGTCGGAGCCCACGGCCACGGTCGCTGGCACCTGCAGAACCTGCGCCGGCTGGCTGCGGCCGGCGACGTCCGTCTGGTCGGGATCTGCGATCCGCGGCCGCTGGACGACGAGCTGCGCGCACTGGCCGGCGACGTCCCCGTCGCCGCCTCGTTGGACGAGCTGCTCGCGGCGACGAGCCCCGACGTGACCATCATCTGCACGCCGATCCACACCCACACCGACCTGGCGCTCACCGCCGCCCGGACGGGCAGCGCCGTGCTGCTGGAGAAGCCCCCCACCCCGACGCTGGCCGAGTTCGACCGGCTGGTCGAGGGCATCGAGAGCACCGGGGCGGCCTGCCAGATCGGCTTCCAGAGCCTGGGCTCGGCGGCGATCGGCCGGGTGCGCTCGCTGGTCGAGGGCGGGGCGATCGGCGCGGTCCGGGGCATCGGCGGCGCCTGCGCGTGGGTCCGGGACGCGTCCTACTACGGCCGGGCCGGCTGGGCCGGGCGGCGCAGCGTCGACGGGGTGCCGGTCGTCGACGGCGCCCTGACCAACCCCTTCGCCCACGCGGTCGCCACCGCCCTGGCCCTGGCCGGCGCCACCGGTGCCGGCTCGCTGGAGACCATCGAGGTCGAGCTCTACCGGGCGAACCCGATCGAGGCCGACGACACCTCCTGCCTGCGGATCCGCACCGCCGACGGGACGGTCGTGACCATCGCCGCGACGCTTGCCGCTGAGCACCCTCGCGACCCCGTCCTCGTCGTGCACGGGAGCACCGGGCGGATCACGCTCTCCTACAAGACCGGTGAGGTCCGGCTGCAGGCCGACGGCGTCGACGAGACCACGACGCACGACGCCGCCGACCTGCTCGAGGACCTGCTGGCCCACCTCGGCGACCGCACCCGGCCGCTGCTCGTCCCCCCGTCGGCGACGCGCTCCTTCATGGAGGTCGTGGAGGCGGTGCGCTGCGCCCCGGACCCGGCGGAGGTCCCGGCCGGGTACCGGCGGGCCGAGGGCGAGGGCACCACCGCCCACCAGGTCGTCCCGGGCATCGACGCGCTGGTCGACCGGGCCGCGGAGGAGCTGCGGCTGTTCTCCGAGCTCGGCGCTCCCTGGGCCACGGCCCCGACCGTGCGGCGGCCGGGTGCCGCGCCGTCCCCGGTGGGGCACTGACCATGGCGCTCAAGGCCCTGCACCAGGGGCACGTCCCCGAGGAGCCGTCCCCGGCCGGCGCGATCCTGGCCACGCTGACGGTCGCCGGCACCGTGGTCGCCACCTGCTGGGACGGCGCCGGGCTCCCCGGCGTGCTCGCCCCCCGGCCGTTCCTGCACCCGGTCAGCACGCTGGCCGGCACCCCGGTCACCGACGCCCAGCCCGAGGACCACCGCTGGCACCTGGGCGTCTCGGTCACCCTGCAGGACGTCGGCGGCGCGAACGTCTGGGGCGGCCGCACCTACCTGCGCGACCAGGGCTACACCTGGCGGGCCGACCACGGCCGCCAGGTGCACACCGGGTGGACGGCGCAGGCACCCGACGGCTTCCGGGAGACCCTCGACTGGCTGGGCCCGGACGGGCCCACGCTGCTCACCGAGGAGCGCACCGTGAAGGCGGCGCCCGCCCCGCTCCCCGGCGCCTGGACCCTCGACCTGACCACCACCCTGCGCAACACCACCGACGCCCCGGTGGAGCTGGGCAGCCCCGCCACCAACGGGCGCAGCGGCGCCGGCTACGGCGGGCTGTTCTGGCGGTTCCCCCCGGTGACCGGGGCCCGGGTGTGGAGCCCGGACGCCGAGGGCGAGGACGCCGTGCACGGCACCCGGACGGCCTGGGTGGCCTTCGCCGCCACCGGCCCGGCGCCGTTCACCGTGGCGCTGGCCGGCACCGACGAGACCACCCAGGGTGACCCCTGGTTCGTCCGCGTCGACGACTACCCGGGCCTGGGCTCCCAGCTGGCCGCCGAGCACCCGGTGCGGCTCGCCCCCGGGGCGGCCACCACCCGCAGCTTCCGGGCCCTGGTGGCCGACGGGACGCCGGGTTCCGAGGCCATCGGGGATGCGCTCACGGCCGCGCCGGGCCAAGGTGGACGGCGATGACCGCTGCTCGGGAGAGCCCGACCGGCCGCCGGGCCACGCCGGACGAGGTCGTCGGGGCCCCCGCCGTCCGGCGCAGCGGCCCCGTGCTGCTCTCCGAGGTCGCCGCCCACGCCGGCGTCTCGCTGGCCACGGCCTCCCGGGTGCTCAGCGGCAGCCGCTCGGTCGGTGAACCCCATCGCGGCCGGGTGCTGGCCGCGGCCCAGGAGCTCCGGTACACGCCGAACGCGCAGGCCCAGGCGGTGGCCCGGGGGGCCAGCAACGTGGTCGGCCTGATCATCCACGACGTCCTGGACCCGTACTTCTCCAGCATCGCCGGCGGGGTGATGCGGCAGGTCGAGGAGCGCGAGCTCGTGGTGTTCCTGGCCAGCACGCACAGCGACGTCGACCGCGAGCTGGAGTTCGTCCAGACGATGCGCTCCCACCGGGTGCGTGCCCTGATCATCTGCGGCAGCCGCACCACCGACCGGGCGCACAACGAGCGGCTGGCCCACGAGCTCGAGGGCTATGCGGCGGCCGGCGGCCAGGCCGCGGTGATCAGCCAGGACCGGCTGGGCACCCACGCCGTGGTGCCGCAGAACCGCACCGGGGCCCGCGCCCTGGCCCGCGAGCTGTGCCGGCTGGGTCACCGCCGCTTCGCGGTGCTCGCCGGGCCACGCGGGCTGCTGACCTCCCGTGACCGGCTGACCGGCTTCCGGGAGGGCCTGGTCGCCGAGGGGGTCGACGTCGCCGACCTGCAGGTGCTGCACGGGGAGTTCACCCGGGAGGGCGGGGAGAGCCTGGCCGCCCGGCTGATCGCCCAGGGCTCGCTGCCGACCTGCGTCTTCGCCGTCAACGACGTGATGGCCCTCGGCGCGCTGGCCGGCTTCCGGGCCGCCGGCGTGCGCGTGCCGGACGACGTCTCGCTGGCCGGCTTCGACGACATCGCCCCGCTGCGCGACGTCGTGCCCTCGCTCACGTCGGTGCACCTGCCACTGGAGGAGATGGGCGCCCGGGCGGCGCAGCTCGCGCTGGACACCGAACCACAGACCACGAGCCAGGCCGTCAAGGTCCATGCCGAGGTGGTGCTGCGCGACAGCACCCGCCGGCTCGCCTGACCAACCACCGGAGGACACCGTGCACCACCTGGACCGACCGTCGGCCGCCGATCGGGCGGTCAAGCGCGAACGCGTGCTCGACCTGCTGCGCCGGACCGGGCAGGCGCGACTGGTGCTCACCTCGGTGGGCTCGCTGTCCTGGTACCTGGACGGCGCCCGGCCGGCCGTCAAGCTGTCCGCCGAGGACGGGGTGATCGCCGTCGTGGTCGACGCCGCCGGGGACACCGTGTTCGTGCCGAACAACGAGGCCGACCGGCTCGCCGCCGAGGAGCTGCCCGCCGACGTCCGGGTGCAGGTGACCAACTGGTGGGCCCCGCTGCTGGGGCCCGACCTGGCTCCGGGCACCCGGGGAGTGCTGACCGAGGCCGACCCGGTCGCCGCGGAGGGGCTGCGGGCCGCCCGGGCGAGCCTGCTCCCGGTCGAGACCGAGCGGTACCGCCGACTCGGCCGGGACGCCGCCGAGGCGCTGACCGCGACCGCACTGTCGCTGGAGCCCCGGACGACCGAGCGCGAGGCTGCGGCCCGGCTCGGCGGTGAGCTGATCGCCCGTGGGGCCGAACCGTTCGTCGTCCTGGTCGCCGGGGAGGCGCGGCTGCCCTTCCGGCATGCGCTGCCCACCGACGGGGTGCTCGGCCGGCGGGTGATGCTCGTCGTGTGCGCGCGGCGGCACGGCTTGATCGCGAACGCGACGCGCTGGGTCGCCCTCGCGCCGCCGACCGCCACCGAGGCCGATGCCGACGCACGGATCCGCGCGGTGGAGACGGCGTTCCTTGCCGCCTCCACCCCCGGACGCGCGCTCGGTGAGGTCTTCGCCGCCGGCGCCAGCGCCTACGCCGACCAGGGCTTCGCGGCCGACGAGTGGACCCGGCACCACCAGGGCGGCCCGACCGGCTACTGGGGGCGCGACCCGGTCGCCACCCCGGAGAGCGAGGTCCAGCTGGTGGCCGGACAGGCCGTCGCCTGGAACCCGTCCGCCCCCGGGGTGAAGATCGAGGACACCCTGCTGCTGGGCGACGGCGGCCCGGAGGTGCTCACCACCGACGGCCTGTGGCCGACCACCCGGGACGAGCTGGGGCTGCTGCGCCCCGACGTCCTGGTCCGCACCTGAGACGACGCCCTCCCCGCCGGACCGGCGGGGAGGGCGCCCTCGGTCAGCGGAGGCGGCCGGAGCCGGCCTTGACCTTCACCAGCGCCGGCACCGCGACCGTCGGGTCGATCCGCTCCACGAAGGTGGGCGTCCAGCTCACCGTGGTCGGGATGTCCGGGTCGTCCACGGCGTTGTAGGCCTCGACCAGGCTGGTCCGGCGCGGCCAGGAGCGACTGCTGACCAGCGTCCCGGACTCGTCCAGGCCCGCGCCGTCGAGCACGTCACCGCGCCAGTCCTCGAGGAAGGACGCCGGGTCGACCCCGGGCGCCAGCTGGACGAAGTTGTTGTCGGCGACGATCTCCGCCTCCACGCCGACGCCCCAGCTGTACTGGTAGGCCGCCGGGTCGGAGACGACGTACCAGTTGTTGTAGACGTGCACGTCGCCGTAGCGCACCCGGGGCGCTCGCTGGCCGATGTCCTCCCACAGGTTGTGGTGGAAGGTGACCCGCAGCCGGCCGCGGTCGGCGACGCGGCTGTTGGAGGAGCCGACGAGGTTGGTCTTGTCGTGGTCCTGGAACTCGTTCCAGGAGACCGTGACCAGGTCCGAGGAGTTGGTGATGTCCAGCAGGCCGTCGTGCACCTCGAACTTCTGGCCGTACACGACGGGCAGCGCCTCCGGCGGGTTCTGCCCGTCGTCGAAGGTGTTGTGGTCGACCCACACGTGGGTGGACTCGGCGAGCCACAGGTTGTCGTAGGCGGCGTTCCAGGCGCCGGCGTCGCCGTCGGTGGGGTCCCAGGCGGTGAAGCAGTCGTAGGCGTCGGACAGCCGGAGGTTGCGGATGATCACGTCGTCCGAGCCGCGCACGGTGAGCGCGGCGCCGACGATGCCGGCGTCCCGGCCGACCCCGACGATCGTGACGTTGGAGCCCACGTACTGGCGCACCTGGGCCTCCTGGACGTCCGCGGACGCCGCCCGGGCCTCCTCCAGCGGACCGGTGGGCTCGGTCTCGGTGCCCCAGACCTCCGGTGCGTAGGCCGCGATGTAGTCGGCCATGTCGAAGCCCTCGACCTCGTAGGACGCACAGTCGACGGCGCCGTCGGCGGTGCGCCGCTGGGCGTCCAGGACGCCGTGGACGTGGACGATCCGCGGCGTGGTGTCCCCGCGCGCGGCGTCGCCACCCAGGGCGGCACGGAACTCGTCCCAGGTGCGGACGTGGAACACGTGCGCCGGGTCGGCCGTGGAGCCGCCGGTGGTGCCGCCCTCGGCGGCGGCCCAGCCGTCCTGCGCGCCGAGCACCTCCCGGCCGAGGTCCCGGCCCGGGTCCCGGCCGTTCGCGGATGCCGCGGTGGGGGCGAGCGTGACGGCCAGGGCTCCGGCCGCGGTGACGATCAGGGTGCGACGCAGTGCGCGCATGCCACTCCTTCGAGGAGAATGGGAAAGCGGTTTCCCAAGTGATGCGCGTCACGCTAGTTGCGGATCCGAAACGGTGTCAAGACGTCCGAGACGACTCGCCGGGCCTCGCGGCGGACCCGGGCGGGTCACATCCCCGAGACGAGACCCCGCAGGTCGGCGGCCATCCGGGCGGCCTCGCGAGAGGCCCCGGTGATCGCCTCCTGCGCCTGCGCCGACGCCGAGTTCTGCTCCTCGACCGCCGCCGCGATCGTCGTCTGGGCGTCGACGACGCCGCGGATGACCTCCTGCACCCCGGTCAGCGCGACACCGGCCGCGGCCACGTCGCCGCGGACCGCGTCGACCACCCGCCGGATCCGCTCGGTGGCCTGGGCGGTCTCCGTCGCGAGGTCCTTGACCTCCCCGGCCACCACGGCGAAGCCCTTGCCCGACTCGCCCGCGCGCGCCGACTCGATGGTGGCGTTGAGGGCGAGCAGGTTGGTCTGGTCGGCGATGCTGGAGATGCTGCTGGCGATCTGGTCGATCTCGGTCATGGTGCCGGCCAGCCGCTCGACCGTGGCCGCACTGTCCCGGGACTGGACGCTGGCCCGGTGCGCCGTCGACGTCGCATGGCTCGCCGCCGCCGCGATCTCCCCGATCGCTGCGCGCAGCCCCTGCATGACCTCGGTGGCCACCCCGACGTTCTCGTCCAGCCGCTGCCCGGCGCCGAGCAGCCCCGCGAGCTGGTCCTGCTGGGCGGCCGCCCGGTTGGCGCGCTCGCAGAGGCGGGCCGCCTCCTCCGCCGCCACCCTGGCCCGCTCCACGGCCAGCTCCTCCTCGGCCGCCACCTGGGCCGCCAACTGCTCCTCGGCGAGCTGCTGCTGTGCCTGCCGGGCCCGTTCGGCCTGCTCGGCGAACTTCCAGCCGTAGGCCAGGAACGTCGCCTCGGCCAGCAGGAACACCGCGTGCAGCAGGGCGAAGAGCAGCGGATCGGCCTGGGCCTCCTCGGTGGAGAAGACCGACATGGGCATGGCCAGGCTCATCACCGCGTGGTGCACGGCGACGAAGACGACGGCGAGCAGGAAGGGCGCCCAGGCCTGGTAGAGCGCGACCAGGGCGAGCACGACGTAGAACCAGATGTGCAGGTCGGTGAGGCCACCCCCGACGTGCACGAGGACGTCGGCGCCGATCATCAGGCCGAGGGCGACCGCGCTGGACCGGGCGACCTGACCGCCCAGCA
The DNA here is from genome assembly GCF_011039295.1 of Modestobacter sp. KNN46-3. Lineage (NCBI taxonomy): Bacteria > Bacillati > Actinomycetota > Actinomycetes > Geodermatophilales > Geodermatophilaceae > Modestobacter > Modestobacter sp. KNN46-3. The sequence goes on from NZ_JAAKGN010000067.1 coordinate 7,471, forward strand.
CCTGACCCAGCAGCAGCAACACGGCCAGCACGGCCAGCTGCCCCCAGAGCAGCCATCCGCCGACACCCCGGACCAGCCCGATCCCGGCCAGCACGGGGACGTGCGCGGCGAGCACCAGGGAGATCACCCGGTGGCGGGCCACGAAGCTCGCCTCGTCCAACCGGACCCCGCGCGGCAGGAACGGGACATGCTCGGGGGCGCCGGTCGACGTCGTCGTCATGCCCAGCCATCGGCAACAGGTTGGGCACAATTGAGTCGACCCGGGAACGTCTCGGCCCGTGGATCAGGCGGCGAGCACGGCCTCCCGCTCGGCGGCGCCGGCCAGCGCGGCGTAGCGGCCGCCGAGGGCCAGCAGCTCCTCGTGGGTGCCCTGCTCGACCACCCGGCCGTGCGCGAGCACGGCGATGAGGTCGGCGTCGCGCACGGTGGACAGCCGGTGGGCGATGGTGATCGTCGTCCGGCCGCGGCTGGCCTCGTCCAGGGCCGCCTGGACGGCGCGCTCGGTGGTGTTGTCCAGCGCGCTGGTCGCCTCGTCGAGCACCAGCACCCGCGGGTCGCGCAGCAGTGTGCGGGCGATCGCCAGCCGCTGCTTCTCCCCGCCGGAGAACCGGTGGCCACGAGCTCCGACGACGGTCTCGTAGCCGGCCGGCAACGCGGCGATGACCTCGTGCACCTGCGCCCGGCGGGCAGCCTCGACCATCTCGGCGTCGGTGGCGTCGGGCTTGGCGTGCCGCAGGTTCTCGGCGATCGTGCCGTGCAGCAGGTAGGTCTCCTGCGCCACGACCCCGACCACCTGGGCCAGGTCGGCCAGCGTGACGTCGCGGACGTCGACGCCGTCGATGGTGACCCGCCCGGCGGTGGGGTCGTTGAGCCGGGCGACCAGGGAGGCGAGCGTGCTCTTGCCCGACCCGGTCTCCCCCACCAGCGCCAGGGTCGCCCCGGCGGGCACGGTGAGGTCGACGTCGTCCAGCGCGTCGCGGGCGCCGTCGGGGTACCGGAAGCCGACGTGGTCGAACCGCACCTCGCCGCGGACCGCGCGCGGGTCGAGGGTCACCGGGTCGGCCGGGTCGTCGATGTCGACCGGCAGGTCCAGGTACTCGAAGACCCGGCTGAACAGCGCCATCGAGGCGGTCAGCGAGACGCCGATGTCCAGCAGGCCCATCAGCGGGCGGAACAGCGCGCCCTGCAGCGCGGTGAACGCGACGAGCGTGCCGATGGTCATCCCGCCCGACGTCGCGGGCAGCCCGGCGATCAGGTAGATCAACGCCGGGATCCCGGCGAAGACGATGCTCATCGTGGCCATCCGCCAGCGGCCGGCGAGCTGGGACCGGACCTCGAGCCCGACCAGGACGTCGGAGGTGCCGGCGAACCGCTGGGACTGGGCCGGGCCCGCGCCGAGGGTCTTGCCCAGCAGCACGCCGCTGACGCTGAGCCCCTCCTCCACCTGGGAGTGCAGGTCGGCCAGGGACCGCTGGCGCTCGGCGGTGATGGTGCGACGCATCCGGGCCACCCGCCGGGTCAGCCAGACGGCGGGCGGCAGGACGACGAGGGACAGCAACGACAGCCGCCAGCTCAGCACGGCCATGGCGACGACCGTGCCGATCACGGTGGTGGCGTTGGCGGCGAACGAGGTGGCGGTCGTGGTCACCACCGACTGCATGCCCCCGATGTCGTTGGTGAGCCGGGACTGCACCTCGCCGCCCTTGGTGCGGGTGAAGAAGCCGAGCGACTGGCGCTGCAGGTGCGTGAACACCGCCGTCCGGAGGCCGTGCATGACGTGCTGGCCGACGGTGGTGGACAGCCAGGTCTGCAGCACGCCGAGGACGGCGGTCACCGCAGCGACGGCGACCATGCCGGCGACCGCCCAACCCAGCAGGGGCACGTCCTGCTCGGGGATCGCCTCGTCGATGACCAGCCGGATGAGGAACGGCGTGGCCAGCGCGATGGCGGAGCTGGCGACGATGAGCGCGACCACGGTGGCGAGCTGCGCCCGGTACGGGCGGAACAGCCCCGCGACGCGGCTCCAGCTCACCGGTGCGCGCTCCAGCTGGGCGCGGTCGGCCGGGTCGGGCCGCCCGCCGGAGCGCCCGCCTCCCCGACCTGGGTCCATGGGGTCGATGGCGACCACCCCTCTCTGCTTTCCTGAGGTTACCTCACGGTGTGGCAACCTCAGGGCCGCAGGTAGCATTCCCGCCGTGACGGACCGCGGCACGGCGACGCTCGGCGACCTGCTCATGCGGGTCGCCCGGACGCTGCGCCGCAGGTTCATCGCCGCGCTCGCACCCTGGGACCTCTCCCCGCACCAGGCCCGGGCGCTCCGGGTGGTCTGCGCCCGCGACGGCGTCCGGCTCTCCGAGCTGGCCGAGGCGCTGCGGATCGCCCCGCGATCGGCGACCGAGGTGGCCGACGGGCTGCAGGAGCGTGGGCTGGTCGAGCGCGCCGGCGACCCGGACGACCGGCGGGCGGTGCGGTTGACGCCGACCGAGACCGGCCGCCGGGTGCAGCGCGAGGTGGACGACGCGCGGGCCGCGGACTCCCAGGAGCTGTTCGCCCGGCTCTCGGCCGCCGACCGCGCCGAGCTGGAACGGATCCTGCGCCAGCTCACCGACTGACCGGCGGGCTCAGCCCTCGTCGAGTGCGAACGAGCCGGTCTCGACCTCGCCGACCCGCTGGTAGCCGGCCAGGACGGCCCCCGTGCCGGACACCGTCGACGTGGCCAGCCGCCAGGTGCGCGGCACAGTGCCCTCGGCGAACAGCTTCCGCCCGGAGCCGAGGACGACCGGGAAGACGACCAGCCGCAGCTCGTCGACCAGGTCCTCCGCCAGCAGCGTCTGCACCAGGCCGAGGCTGCCGTGCACCTGCAGCTCACCGCCGTCGTCGGCCTTCAGCGCGCGGACGGCGTCGGCGACGTCCCCCTCGATCAGCCGGGCGCCCGACCAGTCGACCGACTCCAGCGTGCGGGAGGCGACGTGCTTCGGCAGCGAGTTCAGCGACCAGGCGATCCGATCGCCCTCGGTCGGCATCTTCGGCCAGTGCGCGGCGAAGATCTCGTAGGTGCGCCGGCCGAGCAGGAAGTCCTGAGCGGTGGCGAACCAGGCGTCCATCTGGTCGCCCATGACCTCGTCGAAGTGCGGCACCAGCCAGCCGCCGTGGGCGAAGCCGCCGGAGGTGTCCTCCGCCGGGCCGCCCGGAGCCTGGGCGACCCCGTCGAGGGTGAGGAACGTGGTGACGACGAGCGGGCGCATGGCAGACCTCCGGAGTCCGGCCGCCCGGACGGCGGCCTGTGCACCCAGAGACCGGGCGGGCGGGTCGAAGTCATCGGCGGGAGGCGCTCACCCCGCCGGCTGCAGCTCGAAGAACACGACCTGCGGCGGGGCGTTGACCCGCATCGGCACCGCGCTGAACCCGATGCCGCAGGTGACGTACAGCGCGTTGCCCTCGGCGCCGTAGTCCGCCGGTGACCACCCGTCGGCGACCACCTGCTCCGCCTCGGTCAGCCCGAGCCAGCTCCAGCGCGGCAGGCCGGGCAACGCGATCTGACCGCAGTGGGTGTGCCCGGCCACGGTCAGCGGCGCGCTGCCGGGCGGCATCTCGGGGAAGGCCGTCGGGTTGTGCATCAGGACCACCCGCGGCGCGTCCTCCGGCAGCCCGCTCAGCGCCTGGTCGACGTCGACCAGACCGGGGCGCACCGGGCCGACCCCGACGACGTACAGCGGGTCGGCACCCGTGCCGGGCACCTGCACCGCCTCGTTGAGCAGCACCGGGACCCCGGCGCCCTCCAGGGCGGCGGTCAGCTCCTCCGCGGCGTCGCTGGCGTAGTCGTGGTTGCCCAGGACGGCGTAGGTGGGGATCCCGGCGTCCAGCAGCGGGGTCAGCAGGTCCAACGCCGCCGCCACCTCGGGCTCGACGTCCGGACCGGCGTGGTAGACGAAGTCCCCGCCCAGCAGCACGAGGTCGGGCTCGTCCTCCACGACCCGCTCGACCACCCGCTCGACCATCCCGGTGTTGGCCCACCACATGCCGATCTGCATGTCGGCCAGGAGGGCGACCTCCAGTCCGGCCGCCTCTGCGGGCAGCCGGGGGAGCTCGACCTCCTCCCGGTCGTCGTCGAGGACCAACCGCGGTTCGATCAGGACGCCGTAGCCGATGAGCAGGACCAGGGCCGCCAGCAGGGCCGGCCCGACACGGACGGACCAGCGCCTCATGCCCGGCCGGCCATCGCCACGCCTCGGGCGGGGTGCCGGAGACCTCGGCCGGAGCCGAGGTCGAAGGCCCAGGCGCACGCCAGCACCCACGCGGTGCCCAGCAGCAGACCGGCGGCGACGTCGGTCGGGAAGTGGGCGGCGACGTAGATCCGGGTGATGCCGATCGCCGGCGCGAGCAGCACCGGCAACGCCAGCACGGCCCACCGCCAGCGGCTGACCCCGTAGCCGATGACCAGCGCGGCCAGCGCGCCGTAGAGGGCGACGGCCATCCCGGAGTGGCCGGAGGGCCAGCTGGCGCCGGCCGGCAGCCCCTCGGTCAGGTCGACCACGTCCGGCCGGACCCGGCCGACGACCAGGCCGACGACGAAGTAGATGACCACCTCGCCGACGATCGTGACCAGGACGAAGACGACGGGGCGCCAGCTGCCCACCCAGGCCAGTGACAGGACCGCCAGGGTGAGCCCGACCGCGATGGCCGCCCGGGTGCCGGACAGCATCCCCACCGCGTCGGCCACCGTGGTGAGCGTCTCGGTGCGCTGGTCGACGAACCAGACGGTGACGCTCTGGTCGAACCGGCCCAGAGCGGTGTCCCTCAGCACGCGGGTGACCAGCAGCCCCAGCCCGACGAGCACGGCGGACAACGCCGCCGCCGCACCGACCAGCTGCAGGACCGTCGTCCGGCCGGCGGGCAGCACCGGCTGGTGGGTGGGAGCCGGCCGCGGGGCCTCCGCGGCGTCGACCTCCAGGGGGTCCAGCGGCTCGTCGCTGTACTCGTGCCGGTCGTGCTGCCAGCCACGGAAGGTCATCGTGGTGATCGCCAGCCAGGCCGCCCCCAGCGCCCAGCCGGCCAGCACGTCCGAGACGAAGTGCACGCCGAGGGCCAGCCGGGTGAACCCGATCGCGAACACCAGCAGCGCGAACGCGGCGATCAGCCACGGGCGCACCCGGCGGCTGACCACCGGCAGCAGCACCAGCAGCAGCACGCCCCAGGTCACCACGGCGGTCATCGCATGGCCGCTGGGGAAGCTCTGGTTGGCCGGGGTCTCGACCACCGGGTTCAGCACCACCGGGCGGGCGCGGTCGGCCACGTACTTGGTGAGCAGGATCAGGACGGGCAGGCCGATCCCGGTGACCGCGACGAACGCGGCCAGCCGTCGGTGCCGGCGGATGAGCAGGAAGAGCGTCGCCAGCACCGTCACCAGCACCGAGGCGCCGGTGCCGCCCAGGTCGGTCACCCCGCGCAGCACGCTCACCGCCACGGGCGAGCCGCTGACCGCCTCGTTCAGGTCGGCCGCGACCTCGCCGTCGAGGGAGGCCAGCGGCGACCAGCTCTCCTGGACCAGCAGCCACAGCGCGAGGAACGGCACGGCGCCGACCAGGAGGGCCACCAGCCCCAGGACCGCGCGGACGCCGAAGCGACCGGGTGCCTCCGGCGGTTCGCGGTCCGATGGCGACTGGGTCGAGGTGGTGAGGGGCCGGCTCATGAGGAGCCCGCTACCCAGCTTCGCCGGGGACCCCGGCCATCGTTGCGACACCGTGACCTCAGCGACACGCCTACCGCGCCACCCGACGGGTACGCGCTGGCAGATCCCTGCTCGCCGAGAGAACGGACCCCCCATGACCTCGCACCTCCCGCGGTACCGACGGTGGCCCGGCATCGCGCTCGCCGCCGCGACCCCACTGCTGCTCGTCACCGGCTGCGGCGAGACGGAGGACTCCCCCAGCCTCAACGACGACGAGGGCGAGGTCGTGACGGACGACGGCGGCGAGATCGTCGGTGGCCCCGAGGCCCCGTCGGTCGACGTCAACTCCGACGTCGAGGTCGTGGGCGTCGAGCTCGCCTACCCGGTCGACGGGCTCCACGAGGTGGGTGCGGAGGTGCCGCTCTACGCCGCGCTGACCAACATCGGCACCGAGCCGGTCACCCTGGTCGACGTCACCGGCCCGGACTTCGAGGAGGCCGTCAGCGGCGGCGGGAGCGCAGAGCCGTCGGACGCGATCGAGATCACCGTCGCGCAGAACGACAACACCTACATCGGGGCCGAGGGCTCGCCCTCGATCGTCCTGGTCGGTCTGGAGACGGAGCTGCGCTCCTCCCAGTCGATCCCGGTGACGTTCGTGTTCGAGGAGGCCGGCGAGATCACCGTCGAGGTCCCGGTGTCCGCCGACGACAGCGACCCCTTCGAGCGGTTCAGCTTCCCCGACCCGGCCGAGGACCCCAGCAACGAGTGACCGGGTGGGTTGCGGTCCGGTCACGTTCCGCCACCTGACGGACCAGGCCGCGGAGTGGCGCCCCGGGCCGGTCAGTCCTCGACGACGACCTCGATCACCGGGTACCCGGAGGCGCCGTCCGGGGCCACCGGGGTGCGCTCGTCGGTTTGGACCTCCCCGAGCCCGTCGGTGGCCCGGGCGGTGATGACGTGGGCGCCCGGGGTCGCGTCCCAGGGCAGGTACCACTGCCGCCAGCAGTCGACGTCGAGGCGCTCGGCCAGCGTCGCGGACTGCCAGGGACCGTCGTCGATGCGCACCTCCACCCCCTCGATGCCGCGGGTGGGCGCCCAGGCCACCCCGGCGATCGGACGCTCCCCGGCGGTGATGGTCCGCCCCGGGCCCGGGACGTCGATCCGGGTGGAGGTCTTGATCGGTCCCTCCTTGGCCCAGCCGCGGGGGATCCAGTAGCCGTCGACGTCCCAGTCGGTGAGCTCGATCGCGGAGAGCCACTTGGTCGCCGACACGTAGCCGTACAGCCCGGGGACGACCAGCCGCGCCGGGAAGCCGTGCTCGGCCGGCAGCGGCTCGCCGTTCATCCCGACGGCCACCATCGCCTCGGTGACGTCCAGGGCGGTGACGGTGGGGAACCCGGCGGTGAACCCGTCGACCGACCGGCCGACCAGTTGGGTCGCCCCCTCCTGCAGCCCCGCGCGCTCGAGCAGCCGGAACAGCGGGACCCCCTGCCAGCGTGCGTTGCCCACCAGGTCGCCGCCGACCTCGTTGGAGACACAGGACAGGGTGATGTCGGCCTCGATCTGCGGCATCGCCATCAGCTCGGCGTAGGTGAGGGTGAACGGGTTGTCCACCATCCCCCGGATCTCCAGTCGCCATTCGTCCGGGTCGATGGTCGGCACCCGGAGTGCGGTGTCGATCCGGTAGAACTCCTCGTTCGGCACGAACAGCGGCGTCAGGCCTGAGATCTCCAGGTCGGCACCCGCCGGCACCGGTCCCGCCGGCCGGACCGGCACGGGCAACCGGATCGCCGCCCGCAGCTCGGTCAGCCGTTCGCGCCCCATGAGCAGTCGGCTGCCGACGCCACCGATCACCGCCACCGCGGCCGCGCCGCCGGCCAGCAGGAGGAAGTTGCGGCGGCCCGTCGTCCCGGGCCCGTCCGACGCCCGCGTCTCCGCGGCCGCGGCAGCCAGCAGGTGGTACAGGATCGCGACCCCCACCGCGGCGCCCAGCGCCCCGGCCAGCACGGTGAGGACGGCGGAGTCGTCCGGCGCGGCGAGGCCGGCGGCGACACCGAGCGCGGTGATCAGCACGAACGCGACCGCACCCGCCACGAACGAGCGCCGTGCCAACAGCCCGGTGCCGGCACCCAGCAGCGCGGCGACCAGCCCGATCGAGGCCAGCAGCACCGGCTTGTCGTTGGTGCCCAGCGCGGCGATCGCGGCACGCTCCAACCAGCCGGGCACGCTGTCGATGACGGCGTCCCCCACCGAGATGACCAGCGAGGGCACCCCGTCGACGGCGCCGGCGGCCAGCTCGACCACCCCGATGCCCGCCGCAGCCGCCAACAGCCCGGACAGTGCGGCACGGCCGGCCGGTGCCCGCCGCGCCACGTCGTCGTCCCGCGGTCCTTCGACCGGTTGTGCGTCATCCATCCACCCAGCTTCACCCGGCTCGGCGGGTGGGACACGCCGAGCCGGGGAACCGACGCAGGATCGTCACGGAACACCGGCCCGGCGGGCATCCGTGCGACCCGAGCAGCGTCGCCGGGAAGCGGACCGAGCAGTTCTCCTCGCCGAGGACTCGACCGATCGGCCTCCGTGCTCCACGATCAGCCGATGACAGAGTCGTCATCCGCCGTCCTGGCCGGCTGGGCACCCGAGCCCTTCACCAACGCCGGCATCACCCACACCCTGCACACGCGCGGCTCCGGGCCGGGCCTGGTGCTGCTGCCCGACCTGCCCGGCCTCACGCCGGAGGTGATGGACCTGGCCGACCACCTGGTCGGTGCGGGGTTCACCGTCACCGTCGTGGGCCTCTTCGGCGACCCGGGCCGGGCGACGAGCCCGGGCTACGCCGTGCGCAGCTCCGCCGGGGCCTGCACCAGCCGGGAGCTCCGCGCCCTCGCCCGACGGGCCGACCGGCCGGCGGCCGAGTACGTCCGGGCCGCGGCCCGCCGGGTGCGCGACCGGGTGGGTGGCCCGGGGATCGGGGTGATCGGGATGGGCGTCAGCGGAGGGCTCGCGCTGGCCTCCGCCGCCGAACCCGCCGTGCTCGCACCGGTCGCCAGCCAGCCGTCGACGCCGTTCCCGCTGACCCCGGGACGCCGGCGGGACCTGGGGATGTCCGACCGGGAACGCGAGGTGATCCGGGCGCGGGTCACCACCGAGGGCCTGCGCCTGATGGGCCTGCGGTTCAGCGAGGACACCACGGCGCCCAGCGACCGCTTCCGGGCCCTGCGGGCGGTGTTCGGCGACGGCTGGCTGCCGGTGTCGCTGAACAACCGGCCGGGCAACGAGGCGGGGATCGGCCAGCAGGAGCACCGGGTGCTCACCAGTGCCGATGTCGAGACCCCCGGCCACCCGACGCACGAGGCGCGCGCGCAGGTCGTGGCGTTCCTGCGGGAACGCCTGGCCCGCCGGCCGGCGGACAGCGTCGGCGCCGGGCGCGACTGACCGCCGGCGCCCGGCCGGCTCACCCGGGGAGGTAGAGGCAGAACGGGTGGCCGGCCGGGTCCAGCATCACCCGGACGTCGGCCTGCGGCTGGAACTCGGCGACGGTCGCTCCCAGCGACCGGGCGAACTCCACGGCCGCGTCCAGGTCGTCGACGGCGACGTCCAGGTGGGCCTGCATCCGCGGGTCTCCGGGGCCGGCCGGCCAGACCGGGGGCACGTGGTCGGCCTCCAACTGGAACGACAACCCCGGCCCGCCCGGGCGCAGCATGACCCACTCGGGGTCGTCGGTGCCGATCGGCCAGCCGAGCATCGTCGCGTAGAAGCGCGCGAGCCCGCGCGGGTCCGGGGTGTCGAGCACGGTGGCGGTCAGCGTCATCCGCGGTCGGTCCTGCACGTGGTCAGCCGTTCTGCTCGATGTGGGTGTCCGGGGCATGGTCCCGGATCAGGATGTCGGTGACGTGCTCCACCTCGTGGGTCACCGTGGACGAGGCCCCCTCCCGCGGACGGGAGGGGGCCTCCGGTGCCCGGGTCGGTCAGGGAGCGCAGATCTCCGCCGGGTCACTGACCCGGCAGTTGTTGCCCCGGAAGGTGATCCCCGGGCCGGCCTCCTGCAGCAGCGTGCCCGGGATCGCCCGGGTCACCCAGACGTCCACCGGCTCGTTGTCCAGGATCCGGTTGGCCTTGACCTCGACGTTCTCCACCAGTCCCGGCCCGGCGACGCCCGGCGGGAGGGTGCCCGGCGGCGGGGCGAAGCTGACCAGCGTCAACCCGCCGCCCGGGTAGTTGGTGGGTGCCTGGCCGGCGGGGACGACCGGGCGGTTGTCGGTGATCCGGTTGCCGATCACCCGCACGGAGTCCGCGTTGGCGATGGACATCCCCACGCCGGAGACCAGCTGGGTGCCGTCCCGCCCGGCGATGCAGTACCGGTTGTTGGCGATCGAGGCGTTGGCCTTGATGGTGACGTCACCGCCCTGCACCTGCCGGGTGTTGTCCGGGATCTCCGTGACGGCGTCGTCGAAGACGAGGACACCGACGCAGTTCCCGGTCACCTTGTTGGCGGTGATCGACGCGCCACGTGACTCGCGGAAGAAGATGCCGAGGTTGAAGCCCTCGACGTAGTTGGCGGTGATCCGGGCGTTCGCCCCGTCGGAGTCGCCGACGCTGATGCCGCCGGTGCCGGAGAACCAGGGCGCACCCCGGTCGACGCCCCGCTCGACGTTCCCGGCGATCGTGATGTCCGTGGACGCCGCGGCCAGCACGCCGTACCGCTCGTGGCCGATGCCCGAGGTCGCCTTCACGGTGAAGCCATCGGCCTGCCACCCGACGATCCCGCTGGCCGGGTGGTTCCGGGTGCCGAGCTTCGCGACGGTGACCGGGCTGTCCGGGTTCAGGAAGAAGATCCCGGACACGTCGTCGGCCAGGGTGCCGGGATCGCCCTCGGCGTCCGTGTTCTCGCTGGCCGTCCAGCAGGCGTTGGGCGCGACGTCGGGCAGCGGTGCGCCCTGGCCCCACTCCGGCCAGGTGATGAGCGTCGTGTTGGGGCCGGACCCGATGATCTTCAGGCCCTTGCCCTCGACGCACACGGCCTCCTGGTAGGTGCCGGGCGCGATCTTGATGGTGTCGCCGGAGGACGCCCGGTCGACCGCCGCCTGGATCGACTCCCCCGGGCGCACCACCAGGGTGCTGGGGCCACCCGCGGCGGCGGTGCCCACCGGCAGGGCACCGACGGTCAGTGCTGCGGCCAGGACGATCGTCCGGCCACGGGTCCGCCAGCTGGCCCGGCCTGCCCTCGTTGTGCTGGTGCTGCTGTCCATTCTCGCCCTCCTGGAAAGGAACCGCGCTGGTGAGCCGCGCCGGTGCGGCGCCCACTCCGGCGTCTCGGTCCCGCATCGGGTCCCGAGGCGAGGACAACCCTCGATGACGCGCTGCACCACGCCCAGCCGCCGCGGGTCGACAACTCTCCCCACCCGAGGTGGCAACCCCCGACCGGCGGAGGAGGCGACCCGCGACCGAGGTCGCACCCCGGACGCGCCCCAGGTCGCAGCCGTTGGTTGGCCCGCGCACCGCAGGTCTGCCGTCCGCCGAGGGAATTGCGGATCGACCCCGGGTCGCCGTCGACAGCAGCGCAGCCGCAGGAGCACAGTCCCGCCATGCCCCCAGCGCAGGCCGTCGGTGTGCGGCCACTCGTCGAGTCCGGCCCCGGCGACGAGGTGGTGGTGATCGCCGGCCTCACCAAGCGCTACGGGCCGCGCACCGTCGTCGACGACCTCTCCCTCACCGTGCGCCGCGGGGAGGTGTACGGCTTCCTCGGCCCCAACGGGGCGGGCAAGACCACCACGCTGCGGGCGCTGCTGGGCCTGGTCCGCCCGACCAGCGGGACGGCGTCGGTGCTCGGCCGGCCGGCCGGCTCCCCGTCGGCGGGCGTCGGCGCGCTGATCGAGGGCCCGGGGTTCTACCCGTACCTCTCCGGCCGGGAGAACCTGCGCGTGCTCGCCCGGTACGCCGGTGCACCCGCCGGCCGGGTGGACGCCGTGCTGGGCACCGTCGACCTGACCGATCGCGCCCGTGACCGCTACAGCACCTACTCCCTGGGCATGAAGCAGCGGCTGGGCGTCGCCGCTGCGCTGCTCAAGGACCCCGAGCTCGTCGTCCTGGACGAGCCGACCAACGGGCTGGACCCGGCGGGCATCTCCGACATGCGGGCCCTGCTGCGGCGGCTCTCCGCCGACGGCCACACCGTGCTGCTGTCCAGCCACCTCCTCGGTGAGGTCGAGCAGGTCTGCGACCGGGTGGCGGTCATCTCCTCCGGCCGGCTGGTGGTGGAGAGCAGCGTCGGCGAACTGCTCGGGCTCCGCCGGCTGGTGATCGAGGCCGAGCCGCTGGGCGAGGCCGCCGCGGTCACCACCCGGCTGCTGGGCCCGGAACGGGTGTCGGTCGTCGACGGGGTCGTGCACGCCCAGGCCGGGCCGGAGGACGCCGCCCGGATCAACCGGGCGCTGGTGCTGGCCGACGTCGAGGTGTCCGGGCTCCGCCAGGAGGCGCAGACCCTCGAGGCGGTGTTCCTGCAGATGACCGGGTCGGAGCTGGCCGCCGCGGGCCCCGATCCGGACGTTCCTCCGGCGCGACGGACCGGACGGCTGTCCCGGATCTCCCGGAGAGGAGCGGCGCGATGAGCGCGACGACGCAGACCGACGACCCCGGGGTGGGGACGGCGGAGCCCGCACGCCCCGCACCGACGAACGGCCGGACGGCGGGGTCGCTGGGGGCCATGGTCCGGGCCGAGCTGACCAAGCTCCTCCGGCGGCCGGCCACCTGGGTGCTTCTCGGGCTGTGGCCGGCGCTGCAGCTGGTGTTCAGCACGGTGATCCCCTACGTGAGCTACCAGCGCGGCGCCACGTTCGAGGGACTGCCGCCGGAGGTGCTGCTGGCGAGCATGCTGCCCGACCAGCTGGTGCTGAACTCGCTCTCCGGGCTGCCGCTGTTCGGTGGTGCCCTGCTGCTCACCCTCGGCGCCCTGCTGGCCGGCAGCGAGTACGGCTGGGGCACCCTGAAGACGCTGCTCGGCCAGGGCCCCCGCCGCCTCCAGGTGCTGGCGGCCCAGCTCCTGGCCCTGCTCGTGGTGTTGGCCGTGGCCGTGCTGGTGAGCTTCGCGCTGACCGCCCTGGCGAGCGGGGCGATCGCCGCCGGCGAATCCGCCGCCGCCGACTGGCCGACGGTCGGCCGGCTCCTCCGCGGGCTCGGCGGCGGCCTGCTCATCGCGGCCACCTGGGGTGCGCTGGGCCTGCTGCTCGGGCACGCGCTCCGCAGCACCGCGCTGCCGATCGCGCTCGGGCTGGTCTGGGTGCTGGCCGTGGAGAACCTGATCGTGAACGTCGCCGCGCCGTTGCTCGGGGCGTTCGACGCCGCCCAGGCCGCGTTGCCCGGGGTCAACGCCGGCTCGCTGGTCGCCGCGCTCGCCGGGCCCGATGCGGCCCTGCGCACGCCCGGGGTGGCGGCGATCGTCGACGGGACCCAGGCCGCCTGGGTGCTCGCCGGGTTCCTCGTGCTGTTCACGACCGTGACCGGCCTGCTGCTGACCCGGCGCGACGTCGTCTGAGACAGGACCGCCGCCCCCCAGGGGCGGCGGTCCTGTCTCAGGCTGCCGGGATGTCCTCCCGGTTGACCAGGATCGCCAGCTGGGTCCGGGTCCGGACCTCCAGCCGGCGCATCACCGCCGTCAGGTGGCTCTTCACCGTCGCCGAGCTCAGGAACAGCCGGCCGGCGATCTCCTCGTTGCTGAGCCCCTGCGCCACCAGCTCGGCCACCTCGCGCTGGCGCTCGGTCAGCCGGTCGAGGGCCCGGGCCACCACGGTCTGGCTGGGCACCTCCCCGGTCAGGTGGCGCACGAGCTGACTGGTCACGGCGGCGTCGAGGGCGGGCTCCTGGCGGGCGAGGGCGCGCACCGCCTCCACCAGCCGCTGGGCAGCGGCACGACGCGGCAGGAACCCCCGGACCCCGCACTGCAGCACGTCCATCAGGCCGGTCCGGCCACCGCCGCCGGCCTCGGCGAGCACGAGGACGCCCACCCCGCGCTGGCACAGGTCACGCAGCAACGGCAGCGCGGCGCTGCCGACCAGGCTCTGCCGGACGACGACGACGCGCGTCCCGGGGCCGTCGGCGACCGCCACGACCTCCATCAGGTCGGCGGTCTCGACGACGACCGCGATGTCGGGCTGGGCCTCGAAGACCGCACGGAGCCCGAGCCGGAAGACCTCCTGGTCCTCGCAGATCAGCACCTGGACCAGGTGCCGGGGCGTCCGCCGCGCGCAGGGCCGCAGGCCGGGCCGCGGTGGCGGGCCGTCCGGCACGACCACGACGTCGTGCAGCACCGCCCGGACGCTCGATGGGTCGGCAGGCTGCGGGCGCGCATCGGTGTGCTCGGTCTCGGTCCCTGGGTCGGCAAGTCTCATGCGAACTCCCCCTGATGCCACCGCGACCACCGCCCCTGACCGCCACAGTGGGCCGGCGGGAGTCGCGGTGACGGAACGGTAACGAACAATCGAGTTCCTGTGTCGGTTCTCGTCCACGGAACTCACAGCAGGCGCTCAGGCCTGCAGGTCGCCGGCCGCACGGTGGAAGTGGATCGCCAGCTGGGTGCGGTCCCGCAGCCCCAGCCGACGCAGGGCCACCGTGATGTGGCCCTTGACGGTGGCCCGGCTGACGTCGAGCCGTTCGGCGATCTCGGCGTTGGTGAGGCCCTCGGCGACCAGCCGCGACACGGCCATCTGCCGCGTGGTCAGCACCCCGCTGAACGACGTCCGAGCGCCGTCGGCCTGCCGCGGTGCGTCGTCCAGCCGGTGCAGCAGCTCGCCGGTGGCCGCCGCGTCCAGCACCATCTCGCCCCGGGCCACCGCCCGCACGCCGTCGACCAGCCGCTGGGGACTGACCGTGGTGTGCACGTAGCCGCACGCACCGGCCTGCAGGGCATCGACCAGGTCGCTGCCCGATCCGGGCTCACCGAGCAGGACCACCCGGACCCCCAGTCCGCACAGCGCGCGCACCAGCTCGGCCACGACCGGTCCCCACGCCCCGAGCCCGACGACGGTGACGTCGGGCCGGAACCGGGCGGCCAGGGCGAGTGCGTCGGCCGCCGACCCCGCGTCGGCGACCACGCGCAGGTCGGACGCCCGGAGCAGCACTGCCCGCAGGCCGTGCCGGAGCACCTCGTGGTCGTCACAGATGAGCACCCGGAAAGAGGCACCGTCGTCCCGGACCGGGCCATCGGGCAGCGCCTCGCGGGCCGTGCCGAGGGACGGGTCGCCGGTCATCCTGTCAACTCCGCTCGGGCGGGCGCGAGGAGGCGTCCGCCTGGACCTCACCGGTCTCGGAAGTTAGGGGATGACGCACGGTGAGCGCCACCGGCTTGGGCGCGTTGTCACCGAACGCACCCGGGGTTCATACCCGGGTCGTGGTCCCCCCGGCCCCGGGTGCACCACCCGACCGCGCCGGGCGGTGGAGGTGACCGACGGCGGACGGCCACCCCGGGCGTCCGGGCGAGCCGGTCCCCCTCCTCGCGGTGGAGGCGGCGCCCCCACCCACGCCCCCGGGTGCGCCTGCAGAACCGCCCGTGCGGCCGATGCCGGCCGGGCCGGCGCAGACCTAGCGTTCGCCTCGTTCGTCCGGTCCCGACGCCCGCAGGAGCAGCCGTGCACGAGACGATGATCATCGCGAAGATGGACCCGGCCCACGCCGACGACGTGGCCGCCGTCTTCGGTCGCTACGACGCGACCTCGATGCCCCACGAGATCGGGGTGCGACACCGGTCGCTCTTCCAGTTCCACGGCATCTACGTGCACCTGGTCGGCTTCGACCGCCCCCCGGCGGAGGCGATGCAGGTCGCCCAGTCGCTGCCTGCCTTCCGCGCCGTGAGCACGGACCTGCAGCCCTACATCGAGGCCTACAGCCCCACCTGGCGCTCACCGCAGGACGCGATGGCCCGCCGCTTCTACCACTGGACGTCCTCGCCCGAATGAGGCGAGCGACAGCACACGGTTGAGAGGCCGAGATGACACGCTCCTCGATGACCACGCCCGGGGTGTCCGCACCGCCGGCGCCGACGGACTGGACCTCCTGTCCCGCCTGCGGGTGGCTGCTCTACCGCAGACGGCTCGAGCGTGACCTGCACGTCTGCCCGGAGTGCGACGCGCACCTCCGGCTCGGCGCCCGGGCCCGCATCGACCAGCTCGTCGACCCCGAGAGCTTCGCCGAGACGGTCTTCCCGGAACGGGAGGGCGACCCACTCGGCTTCACCGACCTGCGCGCCTACCCCGACCGGCTGCGGGACGCCGCGCACCGCTCCGGGGAGTCCGAGGCGGTCGTCGTGGGGGTGGCCGCGATCGGGGGCACCCCCGTGGTGCTGGCCGTCATGGACTTCGGCTTCCTCGGCGGCAGCATGGGCGTGGAGGTCGGGCGCCGGGTGAGCGGCGCCGCCGGGCTGGCGCTCGAGCGGGGCCTGCCGCTGCTGGCCGTCTGCGCCAGCGGCGGTGCGCGGATGCAGGAGGGCGTCTTCTCGCTCTTCCAGATGGCCCGGGTGAGCGAGGCCTTCGGCCGGCTCCGCGAGGCCGGGCTGTTCTCGGTCTGCGTGCTCACCGACCCCACCTACGGGGGCGTGTCCGCCTCGTTCGCCACCCTGGCCTCGGTCCTCGTCGGCGAGCGCGGCGCGCACGTGGGCTTCGCCGGCCCCCGCGTCGTGCAGGAGACGATCCGGGCCGAGCTCCCGAGCGACTTCCAGACCGCGGAGTTCCTGCTGGCCCACGGCCTGGTCGACCGGGTGGAGAGCCGGGCCGAGCTGCGTCCGCTGCTGGTCCGGCTGCTGGCCCTGCACGCGCCGGACCGGCCCCGGGGCGAGGTCGACGAGGAGGCGGACACGCCCCCGTAGGTGGGGTCGGTGAGCACGCAGACCGAGAACAGCCCGGCCTCGCGGAGCCGGCCGAAGGCCTCGCTCACCCGGGCCATCTGGAAGAGCGAGAAGACGCCCTCCTGCA
>NZ_JAAKGN010000068.1:0-23757 GCF_011039295.1 Modestobacter sp. KNN46-3
CATGCCGCCGGAGATCTCGTGCGGATAGGCCGCGAAGGTCCGCTGCGGATCGGTGATGTCGACCCGGTCGAGCAGGTCCAGTGCACGCCCCTTGGCCTCGGCGCGGCTGATGCCGAGGGCCACCCGCCCGCGCTGCAGAGAACGGACCCATGACCGACACCGCCGCACCCACCGACACCTGCCTCACCGAGGCACTGGCGACCCTGACCCTGGAGCAGAAGGTCCAGCTCCTGACCGGCCGGAACTTCTGGAGCACCTGGCCGATCGAGGAGATCGGCCTGCGCCGCATCCTGGTCTCCGACGGCCCCTCCGGCGTCCGCGGTGAGGTCTGGGACGAGCGGGACCCTTCGCTGAACCTGCCCTCGGCCACCGCCCTGGCCTCGGCCTGGGACCCCGACATCGCCCGCCGCTACGGCGCCGCCGCCGCGGTCGAGGCCCGGCGCAAGGGCGTGGACGTCGTGCTCGGCCCGACCATCAACCTGCACCGGTCCCCGCTGGGCGGCCGGCACTTCGAGTGCTTCAGCGAGGACCCGGTGCTCACCGCCGAGCTTGCCGCCGCCTACGTCACCGGCGTGCAGGACAACGGCGTCGGCGCCACCCCCAAGCACTACGTGGCCAACGACTTCGAGACCGACCGCTTCACCGCCGACGTCCGGGCCGACGAGCGCACGCTGCGCGAGCTGTACCTGCTGGCGTTCGAGAAGGCGATCACCGAGGCGCGCGCCTGGCTGGTGATGAGCGCCTACAACTCGGTCAACGGCGCCACCGCCACCGAAAACGAGCTGCTGGAGACCCCGCTGAACAGCGAGTGGGGCTTCGACGGCGTGGTCATCAGCGACTGGACGGCGGTGCGCAGCCTGGACAGCGCCCGGGTCTCCCAGGACCTCGTCATGCCCGGCCCGGACGGCCCGTGGGGCCAGGCGCTGGTCGATGCGGTGCGCGCCGGCGAGATCGACGAGGCGATCGTGGATCGCAAGGTGCTGCGGATCCTCACTCTCGCGCAGCGGGTGGGTGCGCTCAAGGGCTCGGAGTCCCGCGAGCCGGTCCTGGTGGAGGACGGCGTGGCCCTGGCCCGTGAGGCGGCCGTCGAGGGCACCGTGCTGCTGGAGAACCGCAGTGTCTCCGGGAACCCAGAGCTGCCGTGGGACGCCGGCACGCTGCGGAAGGTGGCGGTCATCGGCAACAATGCCTCCGCCGCCCGCACCCAGGGCGGCGGCAGCGCCACCGTGCTGCCCGAGTACACCGTCTCCCCGCTGGAGGGGGTGCGCGCGGCGCTGCCGGGCGCCGAGGTCAGCTACTCCGTCGGCGCGGTGGTGCAGGACGGGCTGGTGGAGCTGCCGCTGGCGGAGATGACCAATCCGGTCACCGGCGAACCGGGGCTGCGGGCCCGCTTCCTGGACGCCAAGGGCACCGAGTTGTTCGGCGAGGACCGCCGCAAGAGCATGCTGGTCTACTTCGGCGGCGACGCCCCCATCGCCGACTCGGCGACCTACGAGCTGAGCACCCGGCTGACCCCGGCGCAGTCGCAGACGGTGCGGCTGGGCTTCGCGCTGATCGGCGCAGCCCAGCTCTACGTCGACGGCGAGCTGCTGGTGGAGTCCGACCTCCAGCCCAACGGCACCGATCTGGGCGCGGCGTTCATGAACCCGCTCACCGCCTCCGCGCAGGTCCAGCTGACCGCCGGCCGGCCGGTCGACGTCCGGCTGGTGCTCGACCTGACCGCCAAGGAGGGCATGGCCGCGCACGCCCTGTTCCTGCAGCTGGGGACCGAGCCGGCCGAGCTGGACGAGGACGCCCTCATCGCCGAGGCCGCGCAGGCCGCCGCCGTGGCCGACGTCGCGCTCGTCGTCGTCGGCACCAACTCGATCGTCGAGTCCGAGGGCTACGACCGGGAGTCGTTGTCCCTGCCCGGCCGGCAGGACGACCTGGTCCGCGCCGTCGTGGCCGCCAACCCCCGCACGGTGGTGCTGGTCAACGCCGGTGCTCCGGTCCTCATGCCGTGGCGGGACGATGTCGCAGCACTGCTGCTGGGCTGGTTCGGCGGTCAGGAGTTCGGCAACGCCGTCGCCGACGTGCTGCTCGGCGTCTCCGAGCCCGGCGGCCGGCTGCCCACCACCTGGCCCGCGGCCGAGGCCGACGTCCCCGTCCTGTCCTGCGCCCCGCTCGACGGGGTCGTGGAGTACAGCGAGGGCATCCACATCGGTTACCGCGCCTGGCTCAAGGCCGGCACCACGCCGGCCTACTGGATCGGCAGCGGCCAGGGCTACACCCAGATCGAACTCACCGGCGTCGAGGGACCGGCTTCCGCGCTGCCCGGCGAAGTCGTGACGCTGGACGTCGAGGTGGCCAACCGCGGCGAGCGCGACGGCAAGCAGGTCGTGCAGGTCTACGCCGAGAAGGCGGACTCGACGGTGGACCGCCCGGTGCGCTGGCTGGTCGGCTCCGCTCCGGTCCGCGTGCCGGCCGGGCAGATTGCGCGGGTCGACGTAGCCGTGCCCACCCGGTACCTGGCGTACTGGGCCGAGGGCTGGCAGTACGAGCTGGGCTCGTACCGGCTGCGGGTGGGCACCACCGCGGTCGACCTGCCGCTGGAGGCGACCCTCGAGGTCACCGCGTGACCCGGGGTCCCAACCCGCTGGTCCCCGGCTTCAACCCCGACCCCAGCATCGTCCTCGCCGACGACGCCTGGTACCTGGTCACCTCGACCTTCGAGTACCTGCCGGGCATCCCGGTGTACCGCAGCACCGACCTGGTCGAGTGGACCCAGGTCGGCAACGTGGCCACCCGCCCCGAGCAGCTGCTGATCGGCGAGGTGCCCACGGGCCTGGGCGTCTGGGCACCGACCATCCGGTACCGCGAGGGCACCTTCCACGTGATCGTCACCGTCCCCGGCAGCCCCAAGGGCTGCGCGGTCTACACCGCCACCGACCCGGCCGGGCCATGGGACGACGGCACCACGCTCGAGGGCGTCGACGGCATCGACCCGGACCTCGCCTGGGACGACGACGACACCGCCTACGTCACCTACTCCGGGCTGGTGCTGGCCGGCCCCGACCTCGGCAAGCACCGGGGAGTGCAGCAGGTGCGGGTCGATCTGACCGCGGGCAAGGCACTGGAGGAGCCGCGGGACCTGTGGTCGGGCACCGGGCTGAAGTTTCCGGAGGCACCGCACCTGCACCGCCGCGGGGACTGGTGGTACCTGGTCATCGCCGAGGGCGGCACCGAGCGCGGGCACGGCGTGGGCGTCGCGCGCGGCCGGTCCCCGGAGGGCCCCTTCGAGGGTCACCCGGCCAACCCGGTGCTCAGCGCCCGGAGCACGCCCCGGCCGATCCAGAACACCGGCCACGGCGACCTGATCCAGACCCCGGACGGCGGTACCGCGCTGGTGCTGTTGGGCATGCGGCCGCTCGGCGGCACGGTGGCGTTCTCGCCGCTGGGCCGGGAGACCTTCATCACCGACGTCGCCTGGGTCGATGGCTGGCCGCAGCCCGAGCCGGTGGAGCTGGCGCCCCGCGCCGAGGTCGAGGAGACGGTGTTCGACTTCGCCACCACCGATTTGAGCGATCCGGGCTGGCTCTCCGTCCGCAGGCTGCCGGCCGACGTCGCCATGGTCACCGGCGGCCGGTTGGCCATCACCGGCGACGACAGCACCCTCGCCGACACCCACCCCCGGTTCGTCGGCCGACGGCAGCGACACCTGACCTCGACCGTCGCCACCCGGGTCGACGTCTCCGCCGGCACCGGTGGGCTCGCCGCCCGCTACGACGAGCACTCCTGGTACGGCCTGGAGGCCCGCACCCACGGCGGCGGCAGCACCGTCACCGCCCGGGCTCGGGTCCCGGGCCTCGCCCAGGACTGGACGGCCACCCTGCCCGCCGGGGAGGTCGAGCTGCGGATCGAGACCCGGCCGCCGGCGCGCGGGTTCACCGTCGAAGCCATGGGCGGCGACCGCATCCGTCTGGTCGCCGCCGCCGGCGGCGGCGAGGTGCAGCTGACCGAGCTGGACGGCCGGTTCTGGACGGCGGAGACCTGCGCGTCCTTCACCGGCCGGGTGGTGGGCCTCTACGCCACCGAGGGGACGGCGACCTTCGCGGACTACCGCTACCGCGGCTCGGAAGAGGACACCCAGTACCGCCCCGGCGAGGTGGGCGCCGGCTGAGCCGGCGCCTCCCCGTCCTGCCCGCACCACCCCGAGGAGCTCGTACCCGCATGCGCCGGACCCCGTTCACCGCAGGCTGGCAGACCCGGCCGAAGGCCAACCCGTTCGCCGAGCTCACCGGCGGCGCCCCGCCCTGGGAGACGGTCACCCTCCCGCACGACGCCACGCTGGGGCGGCAGCGGGGGCCGGAGCACGGCGCGGCCTCCGGCTACACCCCCGGCGGCACGTACGAGTACCGGACGACGCTGGCGGCACCCGTGCAGTGGCGGGACCGCACGGTGCTGCTGGACTTCGAGGGCGTCTACCGTTCGGCGAGCGTCTACCTCAACGGCGCGCTGGTCGCGCAGCAGGCTGCGGGCTACACCGGTTTCGCCGTGCCGCTGGATGGCCACCTGCGGCCCGGTCAGGCCAACGAGATCCGCGTCGAGTGCCGGGCGCACGCCGACTCCCGCTGGTACGCGGGTGCCGGTGTCCACCGCCCGGTCCACCTCGTCGTCGGCCCGCTACTGCACATCGCCCTGGACGGCGTCCGGGTCACCACCCCGGACGTCGAAGGTGACCTGGCGCTGGTCGAGGTGGCGACGACCATCGAGAACGACGGCCGCGGACTGCGCACGGTCACCGTCGGCACGCAGCTGCGCGACGCCGCCGGCACCGTGGTGGGCACCGACCGGGTCCCGGTCAGCGTGCTGCCCGGTGAGCCCGCGGTCGTGCGCCAGCGGATCGCGGTGCGGGAACCGGCGCTGTGGGAACCGGACTCCCCCGCGCTGTACACCGCCGCCGTCGCGCTCGTCGACGGCGACGAGCGGATCGACGACGACACCGTCTCCTTCGGCATCCGCAGCGTCTCCGTCGACCCGCACCGTGGGCTGCGGATCAACGGGGAGCCGGTGCTGCTGCGCGGCGCCTGCATCCACTCCGACAACGGCGTGCTCGGCGCCGCCGCAATCGACCGCGCCGACGAGCGCCGGGTCGAGCTGCTCAAGCACGCGGGCTTCAACGCGCTGCGCAGCGCGCACAACCCGATGAGCCGGGCGATGCTCGAAGCCTGCGACCGGCTCGGCGTCCTGGTCATGGACGAGCTCACCGACGTCTGGACCCAGGGCAAGACCGACTTCGACGCCGCACTCACCTTCTCGCACGAGTGGGAGCGTGACCTGGCGGCGCTGGTCCGCAAGGACGTCAACCACCCCAGCGTGATCATGTACTCGATCGGCAACGAGATCCCCGAGGTGGGCCGGCCGGCCGGCGCGTTGTGGTCGCGGCGGCTGGCCGAGCGGGTGCGGGAGCTGGACCCCACCCGGCTGGTGACCAACGGCGTCAACGGCACGCTGAGCACCCCGTTCGATCCGGAGACGATGGCCCTGCCGTCCGCCGACGAGGTCGGGATCAACACGATGATGGCCACGATGGGCGATCTCATGACGTCCATCGCGGCGTCGGAGGCGGTGGGCAACGCGACCGCCGAGACCTTCGGGGTGCTGGACGTGGCCGGGATGAACTACATGGACTCCCGCTACGAGGCCGACCGCGAGCGCTATCCGAACCGGGTCATCGTCGGCAGCGAGACCTTCCCGGCGCAGATCGACCGGCTCTGGCGCCAGGTACAGGACCTGTCGCACGTCATCGGCGACTTCACCTGGACCGGGTGGGACTACCTCGGCGAGGCGGGCATCGGGCGGGTGTCCGACGCCGAGGACCCCGCCGCGGCGCAGTTGGCCGCGCCCTGGCCGTGGCTGGCCGCCTGGTGCGGCGACATCGACATCACCGGGCAGCGCCGGCCCGCGTCGTACTACCGGGAGATCGTCTTCCGCCTGCGCCGCGAGCCCTACCTCGCCGTCGAGCGTCCCGAGCGGCACGGCCGGGAGCAGGTGCTCTCCCCGTGGTCGTGGACCGACACCGTGGGCAGCTGGAGCTGGACCGGCGCGGAGGGCCGTCCGGTCACCGTCGAGGTCTACAGCGACGCCGACGAGGTGGAGCTGCTGCAGGACGGCCGGTCGCTGGGCACCGCCCCGGCTGGGCAGGAGTGCCGCTTCCGGGCCACCTTCCAGGTCACGTACACCCCCGGCGAACTGACCGCGGTGGCCCGCACGGGCGGCAAGGAGACCGGGCGCACCACCCTGCGGTCGGCGACCGGCCCCATGCACCTCACCGCGACCGCCGACCGGGACGTCATCCGCGCCGACGACACGGACCTGGCCTTCGTCGACCTGTCGATCACCGACGCCGCCGGCACCGTCGTCCTCGGCACCGACCGGGAGCTGACGGTCGCCGTCGCCGGGCCTGCCGTGCTGCAGGGCCTGGGCAGCGCCGCGCCGGGGACCGAGGAGTCCTACCTCGATGACGTGCACACCACCTTCGACGGCCGCGCGCTGGCCGTCGTCCGGCCCACCGGGTCCGGAGAGATCACCGTGACCGCGACCGCTCCCGGGTGTGCCCCGGTGACCGTCCGACTGGAGGCCCGATGAGCACCAACCGACGAACGGCGGTCTCCCCCGAGGGGATCCGCTTCCGCGACCTGGACGGCGACGGGGTGATGGCACCCTACGAGGACGCGCGGCTGTCGGCCGAGGAGCGGGTGGCCGACCTGGTCCCGCGGCTGTCGCTGGCCGAGAAGGCCGGCCTGCTGTTCCACACGATCATCGGCGTGGGCGACCCGGGCGCACACGACGTGCCGGCCGGGATCAGCCCCTACTCGCCCCGGGAGCTGGTCGGCGAACGGCTGATCAACCACCTCAACGTGCACGCGCTGCCCTCGCCGCGGGAGACGTCGCGCTGGGTGAACGCGGTGCAGGAGCTGGCCGAGCAGACCCCACACGGGATCCCGGTCACCTTCTCCACCGACCCGCGGCACTCGTTCACCGAGAACAGCGGCGTCTCCTTCGAGGCCGGGTCTCTGTCCCAGTGGCCCGAGGGCCTGGGCCTGGCCGCGATCGGCAGCGCCGAGCGGGTCCGCGAGTTCGCCGATGTGGTACGCCGCGAATACCTGGCGCTGGGGCTGCGGGCCGCGCTGCACCCGCAGGTCGACCTGGCGACCGAGCCGCGGTGGGGCCGCCAGGCGCAGGCCTTCGGGCAGGGCGCCGGAACCGCGTCGGCGTTCGTCGCCGCCTACCTGCAGGGCATGCAGGGCGAGCGGCTCGGGCCGGACAGCGTGGCCTGCACGACCAAGCACTTCCCCGGCGGGGGCCCGCAGCTCAACGGCGAGGACCCGCACTTCCCCTACGGCCGGGAGCAGGTGTACCCGGGCGGCCGGTTCGCCGAGCACCTGGAGCCGTTCCGCGCGGCGATCGCGGCCGGGACCAGCGGGATGATGCCGTACTACGGGATGCCCGTCGGGCTGCACCTGGACGGGGAGCCGGTCGAGGAGGTCGCGTTCAGCTTCAACCGGCGGATCATCACCGACCTGCTGCGCGAGGAGCTCGGCTACGACGGCGTCGTGCTCACCGACTGGGGCCTGCTCACCGACGTCGAGGTCTTCGGCAAGCCCCTCCCGGCCCGCGCCTGGGGCGTGGAGCACCTGTCCCCGCTGGAGCGAGCGGCCCGGATCCTGGACGCCGGCGCCGACCAGTTCGGTGGCGAGACGCGTACCGATCTGGTGCTGGAGCTGGTGACCAGCGGCCGGGTGGAGGAGGCGCGGATCGACGATGCGGTGCGCCGCCTGCTGCTGGTGAAGTTCTCCCTCGGCCTGTTCGACGACCCCTACGTCGACGAGGACGAGGCCGAGCGCGTGGTCGGGGCCGCGGAGTTCCGCGCCGCCGGGCACCGCGCGCAGGCCGAGTCGGTCACCGTGCTGGGCAACGACGCGGTCCTGCCGTTCCCGCCGGGCGGACGGCTCTACCTGGACGGCATCGACCCGGCGGTAGCAGCCGGGTACGGGGAGGTCGTCGACGACCCGGGCTCGGCCGATCTGGCCGTCGTCCGGCTGCAGGCACCGTTCGAGCCGCGGGACGAGTACTTCCTGGAGGCCATGTTCCACCAGGGGTCCCTGGACTTCCCCGCCGAGGTGGTCGAGCGCATCACCGCGCTGGTCGCCCGGGTGCCCATGGTCCTGGACGTCATGCTGGACCGGCCTGCCGTCCTCACCCCGTTCGACGGGGTGGTCGCCGCGCTCACCGCCACCTTCGGCACCTCCGACGCCGCACTGCTCGACGCGCTCACCGGCCGCATCGCCCCGTGCGGGCGGCTGCCGTTCGAGCTCCCCCGCTCCATGGACGCCGTGCGGGCCAGCCGCTCCGACGTGCCATCGGACACCGCCGATCCGCTGTACCCCCACGGGCACGGCTTCGATCTGCAGGGACACCCGGAGCAGTGACCGATTCGACCGTCACCGTCGTCCGGCTGCGGACCGCCGACGACGCCGGCCTCGTCGCCACCGCGAGTGCGCAGCCCCGGCTGTCCTGGTCGCTGGCCGCCGACCGGCCGGGCGTGCTGCAGCGCGGCTACGAGGTGCAGGTGGCCGCCGACCCGGGGTTCACCGACCCGAAGTCCAGCGGCGAGGTGCACTCCAACGTGGTCGTTGATCATGACTGGCCGGCTCCGCCGCTGGTCAGCCGCCAGGTGGCCTTTTGGCGAGTCCGCGTCCGGACCGACGCCGGGTGGACGGCGTGGAGCCGGCCCGCCCGCGTGGAGGCCGCGCTCCTGCTCGACGCCGACTGGACCGCCCGGCCGGTGACCGTGCCCAGTGACCGCGGGCGGGCCGAGGCAGGGCCGGTGCCGCTGGTCCGGCGGGAGTTCGAGCTGACGGCCGAGCCGGTGTCGGCGCGGCTGTACGTCACCGCGCTCGGCGTGCACCGGACCTCGCTGAACGACCGCTCGGTCGGCGACGAGCTGCTGGAGCCGGGCTGGACCAGCTACCCTGGCCGGCTGCTGTACGCGACGCACGACGTCACCGCCCTGCTGCAGGCCGGCCGCAATGTGCTCAGCGCCGCGGTCGGTGACGGCTGGTACCGCGGCAACCTCGGCTGGGAGGGCGTGCGCAACTTCTACGGCGACGCCTTGGCGCTCCTCGCCCAGCTGGAGGTGACCTGCGCCGACGGCAGCACGGTCATCGTCGGCACGGACGCGAGCTGGCGCGGCGGGTACGGCGCCGTCCGGGCTGCCGACCTCTACGACGGGTGCGATGTCGACCTGCGCGCGGAGCCGGCCGGCTGGCACTCCGCAGGCTTCGACGACACCGGCTGGGAGGCGGTGGACACCCTGCCCCTGCCGGAGGGGCTGGGTCAGCGCGCCCATCCGCCGGTGCGCGTGCTGGAGGTGATCGAGCCGGCGGTGACGCCGCTGCCCGACGGGATCCTGTCGGTGGATACCGGGCAGAACCTGACCGGCTGGCTGCGGCTGCGGGTGACCGGCCCGGCCGGTGCCCGGGTGACCGTACGGCATGCCGAGGTGCTGGATGAGCGGGGTCGGCTGATCACCACGCTGCTGCGCTCGGCCCGGGCCACCGACAGCTACGTGCTGGCCGGCGGCACCGTGGAGCTCGAGCCGGAGTTCACCTTCCACGGTTTCCGGTACGCCGAGATCGAGGCCGCACCGGAGGTGACCGTGGACCGGGTCGAGGTCGCCGTCGTCGCGAGCGACCTGCGGCGCACCGGCGAGTTCAGCTGCTCCGATCCCCGGGTGGACCAGCTGTTCTCCAACGTAATCTGGTCCCAGCGGGACAACTTCCTGTCCATCCCGACCGACTGCCCACAGCGGGACGAGCGGCTGGGGTGGACCGGCGACATCATGGCCTTCGCGCCGACCGCGGCGGCCAACTTCGACAGCCGGGCCTTCCTGGACAGCTGGCTCACCGATGTCGGCCTCGAACAGCGGCCCAGCGGTGGGGTGCCGATGGTGGTCCCCGACTGTCTAAGTTTCGAGTTCCCCGCGCCGCTGCCGAAGGCCGATGGAGCCGCGGGCTGGGCCGATGCGGCCACCGTCGTCCCCACCGCCCTGTTCCGCGCCGCCGGCTCACGCGACCTGCTGCGCCGCCACTTCCGGCTGATGCAGCGCTGGGTCGACTACGTCGCCGGGCTGCTGGGCGAGGACGGCACCTGGAGCGGGTACATGCAGCTCGGCGACTGGCTGGACCCCAACGCGCCGCCGGAGCAGCCGTTCCGGTCGATCACCGACTCCGACTACGTCGCGACCGCCTTCGTCGCGCACAGCGCCAGGCTGCTGGCCCAGGCCTGCCGGGAACTGGGGGCCGACGAGGGCGCACAGCGGTACGCCGCCCTGGGCGACCGGGTCGCGCGGGCGGCCTGGGGGAAGTGGGCCGAGCACGCCCGCACCACCCAGACCGGCTGCGCGCTGGCCATCGAGTTCGGTCTCGCCCCGGCCCAGGAGCGGGCCGGTGTCGGGGAGGCGCTGGCCGCGCTGGTGCGGGCCAACGGCGGCCGGGTCGGCACCGGCTTCCTCGGGACGCCGTTCGTGCTGCCCGCGCTGACGGCGACCGGCCACCTGGGGGCGGCCTACCAGCTGCTGCTGAACGAGGACTGCCCGGGCTGGCTCTACCAGGTCGGGCACGGTGCGACCACCACCTGGGAGCGCTGGGACGGCATCCTCCCCGACGGCACGGTGCACCCCGGCGACATGGCCGACGGGTCGGCGATGTCATCGTTCAACCACTATGCCTACGGGGCGGTGGCCTCCTGGCTCTACGAGTCCGTCGCCGGGCTCG
The DNA here is from genome assembly GCF_011039295.1 of Modestobacter sp. KNN46-3. NCBI lineage: Bacteria > Bacillati > Actinomycetota > Actinomycetes > Geodermatophilales > Geodermatophilaceae > Modestobacter > Modestobacter sp. KNN46-3. Next base: position 10,818 of record NZ_JAAKGN010000068.1, read on the forward strand.
CACCGGCCGCGCCCGGCTACCGCGAGATCCGGATCGCCCCCCAGCCCGGCGGTGGGCTCGCCCGGGCGTCGGCGGCCATCGAGACCGAGTACGGCCGGGCATCGGTGGGCTGGTCGCTCACCGGCCCGGTCCTGACCGTCGACGTCGAGCTGCCGCCGGGCACCACCGGCCGTTTCACCACCCCGGCCGGCTGGTCCTCCGCAGAACCGGTCGCCGAGCTCGGCTCCGGGCACCACTCGGTCGTCCTCACCCAGGGAGCAAATACGTGACCGGCCGCCTCACCGGTAGGACTGCCCTCGTGACCGGCGCCGCGGCCGGCATCGGCCGGGCCGTCGCCGACCGGTTCGTCGCCGAGGGAGCCCGGGTGGCCTCCGACCGGGACACTGCCGGTGCCCAGGCGGCGGCCACCGCCGCGACCGCCCGGGCGGTGCCGATGGACGTCACCGACGAGTCGGCTGTCGTGGCCGGCTTCGCCGCGCTCGCCGCCGACGGCTGGGTGCCCGACGTGGTCGTGGTCAACGCCGGGGTGCAGCTGTTCGGCCAGGACGCCGAGATCGCCGACCTCGACCTCGACGTGTGGCGCCGCACCCACGAGGTGAACCTGACCGGAGCGTTCCTGTCGATGAAGCATGCCGTTCGCGGGATGCTGACGATCGGCGGCGGGTCGATCGTGCTCACCGGCAGCCCGACCGCCGTGCGTGGCGAGGGGCGCGACTTCATTGCGTACGCCTCGTCCAAGGCCGGCATGCACGGGCTCGGTCGCACGGTCGCCGCCGCCTACGCCGACCGCAGCATCCGGGTCAACACGGTGGTGCCGCCCTACACCGAGACCGGCCTGGTCAGCACCATCGCGACCGACCCCGCCGCCCGGGCGGCCATCGTCGGGCGCATCCCGATGGGCCGGCCCGGCACCGTGGCCGACCTCGAGGGCGTCTACGTGTTCCTCGCCAGCGATGAGTCGACGTTCGCCACAGGGGGCACGTTCGCCGTGGACGGCGGGATGACAACGCTCTAAGCCACGACGAACTACCGGCCCGCGCGGTCGGCGGTCGCCATGAGTGGTCAACGACTGTCCCGCGCCGGGTCTGATGGAGCCTCCACTAAACCCGGGACAGGACGCCAGCAGCAGGAGCGGCGGGCGACCGGTGGCAGCTGGGTGGAACAGGGGCTCGTCTTCACCACCGAGATAGGCACTCCCCTGGAGCCGCGAAACGTCCTGCGCCGGTTCGAGCAACTCGCCCGAAGGGCGGGCTTGCCGGGGGTCAGCCTCCACACACTCCGGCACACCGCGGCCAGCCTGCTCCTGGCTGCGGGCACGCACACCAAGGTCATGCAGGAGCACCTGGGGCACTCGTCGTATGCGATCACCGCGGACCATCTACAGCCACGTCACGCCGGCACAGCAGCGAGAGGTCTTGCAGTCGACCCCCATCGGCCATGAGTACATCGAGATCGTCGAGCAGGCGTAACTGGCAGGTGTTGTCGAACCAGGCGAAGGGCGCAGTGACGGAGTCGCCGCGCTGGACGTGTCGGATTCCGAGCCGACCTCCGCGACCACGCCGATGAACACGTCGCCCATCGGAGTGCCCTGCTCAGCGGCGGGCATGGCGTGGCAGCGGTACAGGCCAGAGCCGCGGACACAGGCACGGACGACGCGGACCAGCGCGTCGGTTGACTGCTCGACCTTCGGATCGGGCGAGTTCTCCACGCGGACGTCGACGGCGCCGTCCATGACAGTTGCTCGCGCCATCCTGCGCCTTCCTGTTGGAGTCAGCGACGGACGGAGCTGCGTAACGGGCCGCGACGGCGCCCGACATGGCTGCGACGGGCTTCTCCAGCGTGAAGCGCACATAGAGGTGCAGTTCGGCGAGACCGTGCTGGTGCTGGGCATCGGACCGGTTGGCCGCATGGGGGTGTGGCCGGGGCCGCCCTGCGTGGCGCCGGACGGATCATCGCGATGGCTCGCGCCCTCGAACCGTAGAGCTCGCGCGTCGTTACGGCGCCACCGACGTCGTCGACTACGAGGAAGGGGACGTCGCTGCCCGTGCTGCCCCCTGACCGGCGGTGAGCCGGTCGACACCGTGTCGATCGCCAGCGGCGGTAGCGCCACCGACGCCTTCACGACCGCACTGACCGCGGCCAATTCGACAGGCCACGTGGCCTGTGTGGCCGACTCCTTCGACGATACCGTCACCGTGCCACTGGATTTGTCGGACTTCGGGGTGATGAAGAGTTCATCACCGGGGCGCCCGTCAACGACTGCCGCGATCACCTGGAATGCGGGCGTTCGTCGAGGACGTTCACGCGGTGGCGGCCGCGTCAGTCAGCGGTGTGCGGGTCCGCCTCGGGCACCAGGTTTTGCCGAACCGCCAGGATCGCCAGGTGCACGCGGTTGGGACTGCCGGTCCGCTCCATCAGGTTGGCCACGTGCGTCTTCACGGTCGTCACTCCGATGTGCAGGCGCGCGGCGATCTCCAGGTTGGTCAGTCCGAGCCCCAGGCAGCCGAGCGCGTCGCGTTCGCGCTCGGACAATTCCGGCAGCGCGGCGCTCAGCGGTGTGGCGCTCGTCCGGGAGCGGACGGCGCAGTCTATGAGGCGGCGCAGGACCTGGGGGCTGTAGGCGTTCTCCCCCGCTGCCGCCCGTCGAACGGCAGCGAGCAGGTCTTTCGGTGCCGCGTCCTTGGTGAGGAATCCGCAAGCCCCGGCCGCCAGCGCCGGATAGAGGTGATCGTCGTCATCGAAGGTGGTGACCACGCCGATTCGGCTCGTCGGTCGGGCCTGCAGAATCAGCTGCGTGGCGGTGGTGCCGCCCATGCCAGGCATCCGCAGGTCCATGAGGACGACGTCCGGGACGAACTCGTCGGCCAGCCGGACCGCCTCGCTGCCCGTCCGTGCCTCACCGACGACCTCGATGTCCGGCTGCGCCTCGCACAGCATCCGCAGGCCGGCCCGGATGAGGTCCTGGTCGTCGACCAATAGGACGCGGATCACCGGGGCGCGGACGCAGTCGCCGGAGACGGACGGTGCGCGTCGGCCGCCGTCGGCTCCTCGAGCGCGCGCACCAGCGAAGCACTCGCCGTGTCGCCGTCCAGTGGCAGCTCGACAGCCAGCCGCCAGCCGGAACCGACGGGACCGGCGGACACGGTGCCGCCGAGCAGGCCGACGCGCTCACCCAGCCCCGTGAGGCCGTGACCCGGCGGTGAGCCGAGGTAAGCCAACTCGGGTGCGTTGCCGGTACCTCCGCCACCGTCGTCGGTGACCAGGACGTGGACGGCACGGTCCCGGACGTCGACCTGGGCGACGGTGCGAGCGCCCGGTCGCGCATGCTTGGTGACGTTGGTCAGGCCTTCCTGAACGATGCGGAGCACCGTGAGCGCGCGGACGGCGTCGACCTGGGCGACGGCCGCATCGACAGTTCCCTCGACCGCGAGCCCCGCAGCCGAGGTGCGGTCGAAGACCGACTGCACCAGGACGGGAAGATCCGCAGGGTCGACCAGGTTCTGTGCCAGGGGCCGCCCGGCTGTGCACCGGCTGTCGGGTCACGCAGCACGGTGACCAGCTCACGCAGGTCACCCAGTGCGAGGGTCGCCGCTTCGTGGACCTCGTCGAGGACGGTGACCACCCGTGGATCGAGGTCGGAGATGACCTCGCGGGCGACGGCGGTCCGCAGTGCGATCGAGGCGACGTGGTGGCCCACCAGATCGTGCACCTCACGCGCAATGTCGGTCCGCTCCGCCAGTCGCACGGCGCGCTCGCTCTCGAGCCGCCGTTCCTCCGCCGCCCTTGCCGCGGCGCGCGACTGACGGAGGGTCTCGGCCACCGACCGCAGCAGTGCGCCGAGCAGCAGAGGCGCCACGACGACGAACGTGATGCGGTGCGCCAGGAGGTCCAACGACGCATCGTTGATCCCCAGGAGCCAGACGTACACGGCGGCCAGGGCGGTCGCACAGGCCAGCGCCAGCCGGGGCGGCCTGCGCACCGACACCTCGAACAGGGCCACCGTGGCCAGTATCTTCACCGGCATCGGCGGCGCGACCGCCCAGACCTCCGCGCCCGCCAGGAGAGCGGCTTGCGCTACCGCGACGGTGGCCGGCGCACGTGCGCCGAGCACGGTCAGCACGCCGGCGACCATGGCGAGCACCCAGTCCCGCTCCGTCGCAACGCTGCTGCCCGCCGTCAGGAGGCAGCCGACGCCGACCAGGGGACCCGCGAAGCGGACGGCCGCCCAGCGGCCGGTCACCAGGCGCTCCGAGCGGACGGGATTCACCGCACAAATTCTAGGCGTCCGACGACCGGCGCCCTCCTGCCAAAGGGGGACGCCGGCAGGTCGAAGACACGAGTGGGCCCGGCGCGCCGGCCGCAAGGTCCGGCTGCTCGGGTGAGGCTGGATCCGGATCTGTCGGAAACGTAGAAGGCCACTCCCCACCACGCCATTTCTCGACGGAGGCTCCGTGAGCACCCTGGGTGTTCCTCCAGGAGTTCGTCCGGGCACCGCTGCGCACCGCGTCGGTGATGCCGAGTTCCCGGGCCCTCGCCGCCCGCATGATCGAACCCCTCCAGCGGTCAGCCCGGGACGCGCAGGATCCCCCGGTCGTCGTCGAACTCGGCCCGGGCACGGGCTCCTTCACCGCCGCGCTGCACGACGCGAGGCCGGACATCTGCTACCTCGGCATCGAATTAAACGACACTGTGGCCGACCATCTGGCCACTCGGTTTCCCTGCATCGACCTGGTCCATGGGCCGGCGTCCTCCCTCTCCCGCGCCTTGGCCGACCGCGGCCTGGTCGGGGCCGATCTCGTGGTCAGCGGCCTCCCGTGGCAGGCCTTCGCCGGGTCCGCCGGCACCGACCTGGTCGCCGACATCGCCTCGAACCTAGCGCCGTCGGGCGCCTACATCCAGTTCACCTACAGCTGGAGCCGCTGGGCCCCGCCCGGCCGGCGGCAGCACCGGGAGCTCCAGCGGTTCTTCGGATACGTCGAGCTGTCGACCACGGTGTGGGGCAACCTGCCTCCGGCCGTCGTGTATACGGCCACCGAGCCCCGGTGGGTAGACGTCCCCGAGTCAGACACCCGATGAGCACCTGGCTCGGGGACGTGCCCGCGGCAGCCGCTCTCGCGCTGATCGCCGTGCTGCTCGTCGTGGAGGCGGGTCTCCTCGTCGGCGTGGTGATGCCCTCGGCGTCGCTGGTGCTCGGGCTGGGCGTGCTGGCGGGGGCAGGCTCGATCCCCGTTCCCGCCGCCGCGCTCATCGCCGCCGGGGCGACCGTTCTCGGCGCGGCTCTGGGACACCGCACAGCGGCCCGCCAAGGTGCACGCTCGCTCCTGCCGGGGTCGTGGGTGCTCGGCCGGCTTCTCCCCGCCTGGGCCGCATCGGTGGCCGACCGTCTGTGCGCGACGTGGGTCGAGGCCGTCGGCCGACGACCGGTCCGGACAGCGGTCACCGCCCAGTTCGTCGCCGGCGGCCGCACGCTGGCCCCCCGCATCATGGCGCAGGCCGGAGTGCCCCTGACCACCACGCTCCGCGGGACGCTGCCTGCCGCGCTCGTCTGGTCATCGTCGCTGGTCACGGCAGGAGCGCTCGCTGCGGCCGCCCTGCCGTACCTCCGCATCGCCTTCGCGGTGGTCGGCGTCCCGGTCGTCGTCGCCGCCACGCTGATCCTGGCCCGTCGTCGCGCGACACCGCCGTTCCCTCCGCGGGTTGCGCGGGCGCTGTCCGGCGTCGAGGCACTGCCTGCCGAGCGGACTGGGCGACATCGTCAGGCGGGGGGACCGCGGTCAACGACGACCACGGACGACCTCGTCGCCGCACCCCGGGCGGCGCTGCCCGGACGCGCCTGACAAACGGACTGCCGGCCGTTCATCCGCTGACCGTCTGAAAGAGTTGATGGCGGTCGCCGCGCACGCTCGAAGCTGCTCAGTTGCGTCTCGTCGAAGGTGCCACGTCCAGGCGCCCGAATCTGCGACACCTGTAAGGCCCCGTCGTCCCCGCGCCATCCAGAAGAGAGCACCCGACCTGACCACCTGGACGTCTGGCGTACCGCCGCCCCTCGAGGGAACGATGCGGCCGTGTTTGAGACCGTGCGCTCGGCAGTCCTCCACTGCTGACCGCCCCGTCCCGCCGGCGACTCCACCGGCAGCCCCGGCCTGCCTGCCAGGGCCGGGACGGCGGCATCGACGAGTCGGGGTGTGCTGTGGACGGCCTGCGCTACGTACTAGGGCCGGTGACCGGCCGGCCAGCCAGGGCGGTGACCACCTCGACGGCGGCGCCCCAGAACCGCTCGTAGTGGTACGGATCAGCGTTGCGCTGAGTCCGGTGCGCAGCGATCGTCGGCTGCAGCGCCTGCCAGTCGGGCACCCGCTGCAGCGCCTGGAAGAAGTTCGTAGCGCTCGTGGCGGGGTCCATCCGGTCGGCGTACGAGCCCCAGGCGCCGTTGGCCCGCTGCTGGAACAGCCCGCGGGAGTCGGGCCCGACGGCGTCACCGCGGTCGAGGACCCGCAGCGAGGACTCCCCCATCGCGGTCATCACACCGATCGTCTGCGCGCAGGTGTCCAGCCCCAGCGCCTGCCCGGCGTTGACGATCGAGGCCGCGTTGACCAGCTGCTCACCGCGGTACCCGGCGACCGGCCCGCCCGGCACGTCGGCCAGGTCGACCCGCACCCCGGGCTCGGCCACCGAGCACTCCGCCGAGCGCGAGCGCTCGGCGGACCCGTGGTCAACGACCAGGAAGATCACCCCGAGAAGCGACAGGGCAACCAGGGTGGACGCGAACCACGAGCGCCATGGCAGAACCACCCTCGCGCCGGCGTCTTCGCCACGACCCGCCAACCCGCACCCGCTTCCCTGCTCACCGTGCTCGACACCACTCCAACGCACGGAACGCCGATCCAGTCCCCTGCCCGGTGAAGCACGCAGCCCTCGATACACGAGCCAGTAGCTGCAGCCGCAAAGACCGAGAAGAAGCGACGCGCCGACCGCAGGACGGACGCCGGACAGGAGCTTCAGGCACGGCGGCAAGGACACGATCTTCGCCGTGCAGTCAGCTCTGCCGCTAGTGGGCGGAGGCGCCTGGAACATCGTCAACACGTTCATCACGAAAGAGACGGGAGTCGAAGGGGCGGCCGCATACCTGGAGCGGGTCGTCGAGGAGATCGCGGTGAGTCGCATCGGTCAGCCGGAGCACATCGGCAACGCCGTCGTCCTGCTCGCACTTGATGCCACCCGCTCTGGCACCGGCAGAGAGTTGTCCGTCGACGGTGGCCAGGGCCAGGTCAACGTCGGCCACAACTGGGTCCGCAGGGTAACGGCGGAGACGTCGAGCTCGGTACACGGGGTCCGGTTGAAGACCGCGTGGCCGTGGGCCGATGCTGCGCCAGGGGGTCGTGCCGATCCCGGCACTGACAGTGCCCCCCACCTGCCGTGTGACCGGAGCGCCGCCGGGGATGACTTCAACCGTCCGTGGTCGTGCCGGTGCGACGACGCCCGCACTCCTGGCCTCTCGGCGTCCCCGGTCCCTCGCGGACCCTCACCGACAGGAGCCACCGTGCCCGCGAACATCGGCTACGCCACCCCCGACGCCAGCAGCCCGCTCGCCCCGCTGAAGTTCGACCGTTCACCGGTCGGACCCGAGGACGTGCTGATCGACATCCGCTACTGCGGCGTCTGCCACTCCGACGTCCACCAGGCCCGCGACGAGTTCGACGGCGCCCTGGCCACCACCTTCCCCTGCATGCCCGGCCACGAGATCGTGGGCATCGTCGCCGAGACCGGCTCCGCCGTCACCCAGCACTCCATCGGCGACCGGGTCGGCGTGGGCTGCCTGGTCTATTGGGGCGCTGAGGACCAGCGCGGCGGCACCGACGAGCAGTACCAGAACCCACCGGCGGTCTTCACCTACAACGCACCCGACCCCCGAACCGGCGAGATGACCTTCGGCGGCTACTCCGACCAGATCGTGGTCAACGAGCACTTCGTCCTGCGCATCCCCGACTCCCTGCCGCTGGAGAAGGCCGCACCGCTGCTGTGCGCCGGGGTGACCACCTGGTCACCGCTGCGGCGCTGGAACGTCGGAACCGGCCAGGTGGTCGGTGTCGCCGGCGTCGGCGGCCTCGGTCACATGGCCATCCAGCTGGCCAAGGCACGCGGCGCCGAGAAGGTCATCGCCCTCACCACCACCCCGGACAAGAAGGACGAGATCCTGCGCCTCGGCGCCGACGAGGTCGTCGTGATGAGCGACGAGGAGGACGCCGAAGCACACGCCGCGTCCCTCGACTTCCTGCTCTCCACCATCCCGACGCCCTTCGACATGAACCCCTACGTGTCGATGGTGAGGACCGGCGGCACTCTCATCACGGTCGGCATGCTCGAGCCCACGCCACCCGCCGGGATCGACTTCGCCGAGGTGTCCACGCGGCGCATCACCGTCGGCGGGTCGCTGATCGGAAGCGTCGCCGAGACGCAGGAGGTACTCGACTTCTGCGCCGAGCACGGCATCACCGCCGACGTCCAGGTCATCCCAGTCCAGCAGAGCAACGAGGCCTACGACCAGATGGTGGCCAAGGACGTCCGCTTCCGTTTCGTCATCGACAACGCCACCCTGCGCACAGCGGGCGCCTGACCGCGACGAGGCACACCCAACCGTGACCAGGCGCATCTCGCCCCGGCCCGGCCACGCTGCGAAGGAGCCGGGCGACCGCGCTCCCTCGACAACGGTCCGCATCCAGCTGGCCATCGTCCTCGGGGCGGTGCTCGGGTCGGGCGCGAGCGTCACGGCCGGGACGGAGGCCCACGGTCCGTCCCGGTCGGCCCGAGACGCTGGCGTCGCGGCGGTGCTGGCGTTCGGCGACGTGGGAGCCCTGTCGGTCGCTGTGGCCGGCGGAGCGCCCCGCCGGATCCTGGGGACGACGGCCGACGCCATCGGTCGAGCGCAGGCCCTGACACCGCAGGCCACCGCTCCCCTCACCCCGAGGAAGCTCGGGAGCGGACGAGCAACAGCACCATCGTGAGGTCACCGCGCTCGGGCGTGCGGGCGACGGAACCAGGCCGGCACTGAACCCGGCCGTCACCATCCTCGACTCGTGCTGCCCCATGCCGTCTGTGACGCTGAACCGATCACGAACTAGCGTCATCCGTGGGTCCTGTCTGCGGATGACATCGCGGGGTTGCGCTGGACCCCTGTGAGCCACGACGCACCGGCAGGCGCTCGCCTACAAGCAGCCCTTCACCACCACGCCATCCCCGTTCCAATGGAGGAGTACGTGAGCAGCACCATGCGTGCCTACGTGAGCACTGACGCCGCCCCCCTGATCCTGACCAACCGGCCAGTCCCGGCACCCGGCCCCGACGAGGTGCTGGTCCGAACTCGTGCGGCATCGCTCAACAACGCCGACCTCACCGCCTCCGGCGACGGGAACATCGCAGGCTTCGAGTTCGCCGGAGAGGTGGTGGAGGTCGGCTCGGACGCACCCGCGCACCTCCGCGGCGCCCGCGTGATGGGCATCGCGGCCGGCGCCTTCGCAGAGGTCGTGGTCGCTCACCACCGGCACGTCGTCGTCATGCCGGAAGCCCTTCCGTTCGACGAGGCGGCCACTCTGCCCACCGCGTTGGCCACCGAGCACGGCGCTCTCACACTCGGCTCCGTGGGACCCGCGACGTCTGTGCTGGTCACAGCCGCGAGCTCTGGCCTCGGCCTGATCGGGGTGCAGGTCGCCAAGGCCCTCGGAGCCGCGACCGTCGTGGCCACCACCCGCTCGCCGGGCAAGCGCCCCCTCCTCGAGCGGGTCGGCGCCGACGCCATCGTCGTCACCTCTCGCGAGGATCTGGCTGCCGGCACGAGGGATGCCACGGGCGGCGACGGCGCCGACGTGGTCCTCGACCACGTCGGCGGGGACCACCTGGCCGACGCCCTCGAAGCGGCGTGCGATGGCGGTGAGGTGATCAGCGTCGGGCGCCTCGGCGGCGCCCGAGCCAGCATCGACCTGTTCGTTCTCGCCCGCCGCCATGTCAGGCTGCGCTCCGTCTCCTACGGTGTGACCCCACCGTCGGTGCTGGGGGACCTGTTCGACGCCCTGGCGCCGGTGGTCCTCCCCGCCGTCACCGACGGGCGGATCCGCGCCATCATCGACCGCTCCTACGACTTCGACGAGGCCCATGCGGCCCTCGAGCGGCTCGCCTCCGGTCAAGCCGAGGGCAAGGTCGTGCTCCACCTTGGCTGACGTGGCGGACAGCTGCCGCGTGGCGCCCGGCGACGGTCCTCCGGGCGTTGGAGCAGTCGTCGCGGTCGGCCTGGTCTGAGGCGGAGGTTGCGTTGTCAGATCGGATGACGGCGGATCCGATGCTCTCGGAGGCGTAGATCCCGACGCGCAGGTGGTCCCTCCCCAGCCCGCCGGCGGGGGCGGTGCAGCGGACGAGGGCCCAGTCGCGGCCGGACGACAGGACCAGGCCGGTGCTGCCCAGCAGGTCAGTCCACCGACGCGTTGACAGGGCCGCGGTAGCCGCACGCGGGCTCCGTCGTCCCTGAGGGAGGCACTGGCTGTCCCTGGAACGGCTCGTACTGCCACGCGAACGCCACGGCGCGTTCGCTGGTCCTCGCCCCGGCTCCTGCCGTTCGCACCGACCCCGGTCGGGTCGACGCGCGGGAGCCCGAGCCTCCGTCCGACGACGCTAGGAGAGCATGACGACCGACGACCCGGAACGTCGCCCCGCCGTTCCGACGCGCGCCGGAGCACTGTGGGGCGCCGGCCTCGCGCTGGTGCTCGTGGCCACCGGCGGTCTCATCCTCGTCGACCGCGACCGCGACTCCCGCGCACAGGCGGGGGCAGCGGCCCCGACGTCGGCCCGGGCTGAGCCGGCGCAGCCTTCGTCGCCCGTGGAAGGGTCGGCGCCCGGCAACCCCTTCACCAACAGGGTCCGCACGTAGTTCGTGCCCGTGCGGACGGGACGCTCCCTCATGGGCTCGACGGACGACGCCACTCGGGCCGACGGCACCGAGAAGCCGCAGCACGAGGTGACCATCAGCAGACCGTCCCACCTGGGCCGCTCCGAGGTGACGCAGCAGCAGTGGAAAGCCGTCATGGGCTCCACCCCCTACTCGCTCGACCGCTCGAACCCGTACTACGACCTGCCCGGCATGGCTGAACGGATCACCGGCCGGATCACCCCGCGACGGTGTCGTAGGACGACGCGCAGACCTTCTTCGACCGCCTCAACGCGCTGGAGGACGGCAGTCGCTACCGCCTGCCCACCGACGCCGAGTAGGAGTACGCCGCATGCGCGGGAACAACCACCGCCGACTCCTTCGGCGACGACCAGGGTGATCTCAACCGTCACGCCTGGTACGGCGAGGACTTTTCCTCGGGCGGCACCCATCCGGTCGGGAGCAAGCTGCCGAATCCGTGAGGGTTGTACGACGGGCACGGGAACGCGTGGGAGTGGGTTCAGGACTTCTTCGACCCGGCCTACTACCCCGTCAGCCCGTCCGTCGACCCGACCGGCCCCGACCGGGGAACCGAGCGCGTGGTGCGCGGCGGCAGCTGGCACGTCACGGCGGACGACTGGCGCAGCGCCTTCCGACGCGGCTGCGCGCCCGACTACCGAGGTATCAGCATCGGCTTCCGCCTGGTGCGGACGGCCGACCAGCCCGAGACCGGAACTGACTGAGCGGGCGCCCTCGCTACGCCCGTGGATCCGGTGACCGGAAGGCGACCGGAGGAGCGGAGTTCAGGATCGGCGTCATGGCGTCGTTCCAGATCGTCGCCGGTCGGCCGCCGCCGAAGCCGCCGACGTTCTCGTTCTCCTTGGGGTTGAGCACCATCACACTGGCGGCGTACTCCGGTGTGTAGCCCACGAACGTGGCGGAGAAGTTGTCCTGGCTGGTCCCGGTCTTACCGGCGATCTGGTGACCGGGCACGTACGCTCCCGCACCAGTCTGCCCAGGGTATTCCGGCTCGACGTCCCGGCGGAGGATCTGGTTCAACGTGTCCGCAACGCGCGCCGGGACGGCGGAGTCCACGCAGTCGTCCGACGTGTCGATCCTGGTCCCGTCGGGGAGCGTCGCCGGCGCACCGTTCGGGTCGGTGATCGCCGTGACCGGGATGGGGTCGCATTGGGTGCCGTTGGCGGCGAGCGTCGAGTAGGCACTGGCCAGGTCCAGGGGACTGGTGGCTTCGGCACCGAAGGTGTACGAGCCACGGTTCTCGTCGATGATCTGTTGGGCCGGGGTCTGGTTCGCCTGGTCGAAGTTCATGCCCATCCGCTCGGCCATGCGCACCGGTCCCTCGACGCTGCCCAGCGCGTCTTCCAGCGCCAGGAAATAGGTGTTCGAGGAACGGATCAGCGCGCCCTCCAAGTCCAGCGTCGTCGGTTGCCCGCCGGAGTTGCTGACGTCGTACGGGTCGCGGCCGTCGCGGTAGACGCGGGAGACGTAGGTATGGAGTTGACCCGCTTGCGTGGACACCTCGTTCCTGCGGTCTGAGGCTCAGGCCGCGGTGGTGAGAGTGTGCCGTGCCTCGAAGGCCGCCGGCGCGATCTGGCCGAGGGCCGAGTGGCGTCGGCGCGGGTTGTAGAAGGTCTCGAGGTAGTCGAAGACGGCGAGCTTGGCCTCGCGTCGGGTCGCGAACCGGCCGCCGGGCTGCTGGTCGAACAGCTCGCACTCCAGCGTGGCGAACACGCTCTCGGCCAGGGCGTTATCGAAGCAGTCCGCGACGCTGCCCATGCTTGCCAGTGCGCCGTGGCGGCGAAGCTCCCGCTCCAGGGCGTGCGAGCTGTACTCCCCGCCGCGGTCGCTGTGATGGATTACGCCGGGCACCCGGCCGCCGCGGCGGTGCACCGCCATCGTCACGGCATCGACGACCAGATCGGTCTTGCGGTGGGAGGCCATCGACCAGCCGATCACCATCCGACTGAACACGTCGGTCACGCAGGCCAGGTAGAGCCAGCCCTGCAC
>NZ_JAAKGN010000069.1:0-23302 GCF_011039295.1 Modestobacter sp. KNN46-3
GGCGCACCGTCAGCTGGACGACGTGCTGTCGGCGCCGCACCCCTACCGCCGGTCGATCCACGCGCTCGGCTGGTCGGGCGTGGCAGCCTGTGTCGCCTTCCTGCTCGGTGGTGGCTGGCTCGTGGCCCTGGTCGCGGCGGTCACCACGGCCGCGATCGAGCAGACGATCCGCGCCGGCAGTGGCCCCGGCGGTGGCGGTGGCCCCGGCGGTGGCGGTGACCGCTGCCTCCCCGTCCACGATCGCCCAGATCAGCAACAGCTCCGGTCCCGTGCAGCCGCGCGCGCAGGCCGCCGCGAACGCCGTCGTGACCGACGTGCCGGGCGCCGCGGGCATCACCATCGGTGGGACGCGGGCCAGCGCCACCGACCCCAACGGCCACCCCTCCGGGCTGGCCCTGGACTACATGGTCATGTCCGACACCGCGCTCGGGGATGCGATCGTCGAGTACCACATCGCCAACTGGGACGCCCTCGGCGTGGACTACATCATCTGGCAGCAGCGCATCCTCATGTCGCCGACCGGCTCGTGGAGCCCCATGGCCGACCGCGGGAGCGCAACGGCCAACCACATGGACCACCCGCACGTGAACTACCTGGCGGGCTGACCCGCCCGGTCCGCTCCACCCGGACACAGTGCCCCCCTGCCCGTACCGCGGGCAGGGGGGCACTGTCCGTCTCCGCCTCCGAGGGCCGCCGACGGTGTCCGGCCGTCCGCATGGGATGGTCGGGGCAGAGCCCACCGCCACGGACGGCCCGCCACGGCGCGGGCACCGTCGACGGCGACCGTGCGACGCCCGTGATCCGATCGAGGTCCCACGACGTCGTCGCACGGCGGACGTCGCACGATCAGCACCCGACGCCGGTCGGGTGCTGGTCCCCCGGTGGGCTCGGCGTGGCTCGCCGTCGCGCCGGTGCCCGGACGACGACGAGGGATCATGTCCACGACCGACTTCTCAGCACCACGCAGGTCCAGGCGTCGCCGCGTGCGGCGGACCGCCGCCCTGGCCGCCCGACCGGTGACGCGGAGATCGCGCGGGTGGTCGCGGCGCCAGCGCAGCGCACGGGCCGTGGCCCAGGCATGGCTGGGCCGCATCGTGGAGCGACGGATCCGCAAGAAGGGCATCGACCTCACCGAGCTGACCTTCTTCCCGGAGAGCGCTCGGCTGCCCCTGCTGCGGCGCGGGGTCCACCCCGTGCCGGAGCTCGCCGAACTGCGCGCCCGCTGTCCGGTGGAGCGACTCGACCTGCCCATGGGTCTCGCGGCGCACCTCGTCACCGGGTACGAGCAGGCCCGCGCCGTCCTGGCCGACCGCGACTCCTACAGCAACGACATCCGGCACCTGTTCGGCGACGCCGGGCCCGGGTCGACAGCAGACGTCGGCGGCCTGTGGTTCACCGACCCGCCGCTGCACACCCGGCTGCGCAAGCTCGTGGCCCCGGAGTTCACCCGACGCCGGCTGGACCGGCTGGAGCCCACGGTCGAGGCGATCGTCACCCGCCGGCTGGACGAGCTCGCCGCCGCCGGATCGCCTGCAGACCTCGCCGAGCACGTCTCCTGGCGGGTCCCCATGGACGTAATCTGCGGGCTGCTGGGGCTGGACGACGCCGACCACGAGGCCTTCGTCCGGCTGGGCACCCAGCGCTTCGACGCCACGGGGGGCGCGGCCGCGGCGCTCGGTGCGGTGTCGGAGCAGAAGCGTATCCTCCTCGACGTGGTGGCGCGGCAGCGGACGGCGCCCGGGCACGGCCTGATCGGGCGGATCCTCCAGGCCGAGGGCGACGCCCTCTCCGACGACGACCTCGCGGGCCTCGTCGACGGGATCGTCACCGGCGGCTACGAGACCACTGCCAGCTCCATCTCCCTGGGCACCATGGTGCTGCTGCGCGACCCCGCCCATGCCGCCATCGTCCGAGAGGGCTCACCGGCCGAGATCGACGGCCTGGTGGAGGAGCTGCTGCGCTACCTGTCGGTGGTCCAGGTGGCCTTCCCGCGGTTCGCCAAGCGGGACCTGGAGCTGTCCGGCTGCCCGATCCGGCAGGGCGACCTCGTCGCCGTCTCCCTCAGCGGGGCCGACCGCGACCCGGCCTGGGCCGGCCCACAGCCAGACCGGTTCCAACCGGACCGGTCCCCCGCCGGCGGCCACCTGGCGTTCGGCCACGGGATGCACCGCTGCGTCGGCGCTGAGCTCGCGCGCATGGAGTTGCGCATCACGCTCCCGGCGCTGTTCCGCCGCTTCCCTGACCTCGCTCTCGCCGTTCCCGAGGAGGCGCTCCCCTGGCGGGGGCTGTCGTTCGTCCACGGCGTCGAGGAGCTCCCGGTCTCCTTCTGACCGCAGCCGCCCGGCCGGGCAGGTCGTCCCGGCCGGGCGGTCGGGTCAGCGCTGCTGCCGTCGCGCGACGACGACCAGACCGGCCAGCACCACCGCGATGGGCGCCCAGGCCGGCAGCCCGAACGGACCCAGCAGCAGCGCCGCCACGAACAGCAGCAGCTGGAAGGCCACGAAGAAGCCCGCCAGCACGACGACCCAGAAGACCACGGGCCGCTCGATCTGCAGTCGGCGCAAGTGCTCCACGTCCACATCCCCTCATCGGTGTGCGTCCCGCAGGGGACACCAGCCACATCGGCACGCGAGGCCGCAACTCCAGTCGACCACACCCGGCGCCCGGCGCGACGGCCCGGGAAGCACAGGTCGCGGGCTCAGGCCGGTTCGACGACGACCTTGCCCTCGAGGCGACCGGCGGCGGCCTCGGCGTGCAGCGCGGGCAGCTCGGTCAGCGGGATGCGGCGGGTGACCTCGACCTGCAGGTCCCCGCTGTCGACCAGGGACACCAGCTCGGTGAGGCGGTCCCGGTCGGGCAGCACGAACACGGTCGCTGCGCTGACGCCGCGGGTCTCGTCACCGGGGGTGGCCATGAACGCGGTCGTGCTGACGACCTTGCCACCGTCGCGGACCAGGGCGACCAACGCGGCGAACCGGTCGGGGTCGATGGGGGCGAGGTTGACCAGCACGTCGACCTGCTCGTCGACCGCGTCCAGCACGTCCGTGGTGGTGTGGTCGATGACCTGGTCGGCGCCGGCTGCGCGGACGGCGGCGCTGCTGCGCGGACTGGCGGTCGCCACGACACCCCGGCTCGTGCGGCCAGCGCGACGGCGTACTTGCCGACCACTCCCCCGGCACCGTTGACCAGGACCCGCTGCCCGGCGGTCAGCTCCCCGAGGTCGAACAACGCCTGCCAGGCCGCCAGCGCCACCGACGGCAGACCTGCCGCGTCGGGCAGGGGGATCTTCGTGGGGGCCGGGACCAGCGCCTCCGCCGGGGCGATCACGTACTCCGCCGCGCCGCCGTCCCGTTCCATCGGCAGGAAGCCGATCACCGCGTCCCCCACCTGCAGGCCGCCCTCGCCGGTGGTGCCGCCGACGCCGTCCCCGAGCACGTCGACCGTGCCGGAGACGTCGTATCCGGGCACGTGCGGCAGCACGACCGGGATCGGCAGGAAGCCGCCGCGCATGCCGGCGTCGGCGACGTTGAACGCCGAGGCCGCCACCCGCACCCGTACCTCGCCTGCGCCGGGGGTGGGCTGGTCGACGTCCTCGTAGCGCAGGACCTCAGGACCGCCGACCTCGTGGAAACGCACTGCCTTCATCGCTGGACCCGCTCTCGTGGTGGTGACGTCGTTGAGACGTCACCCAACGTCGCAGGTCCCGGCGCTGTCAGCCTGGGCCGGTTTGGCCCACCTTGACGACCGCCCGTCCATCGGCTGCGCCGACCACCTCCACCAGCCGCGCCGCATCGCGCGAACCCGGCTCCGCGGTCAGCATGACGGCCGCCAGGTCGTCACCGGGGATGGCGATCAGGTTCCCGACGAGGGTGAGGGAGTCCCCGTCGGACTGGGTGAAGGTCGCGCTGCTCTCGTAGGCCGCCACCGGTCGCGGTGCCCGCCAGAGCGTGTCGAACCGCCGGCTCCGGGTCCGCATCTCGTCGACCATCGCGGCGAGCGACGCATCGCCGGGGTACCGCAACAGCGCGGCTCTCAGCTGAGCCACCTGGATCGTCTCGTGATCGGCGGCGTCGGCGTCGGACTGCTGGAAGGCAGCGAACGGGTGGCAGAAGATGCGCCAGGCCACGTTCCACTCCCAGCGCTCCCCGGTGAGGTCCCAGTGCTCCAGGGCCAGGAACCCGCTGTTGACCGCGACGACGTTCATCGCCGCATCGGTGACGATCATCGGGGTGTCGGAGAACCGCTCCAGCAGCCGCGTCGCGCCCGGCCCCAGGTCGGTCGGCACCTGCCCGTCCGCGGCGGCGTACCCGGCGAGCGCAGAGAGCCGTTCGTAGTCCGCCCGTCCGACGCGCATGGCCCGGGCGATGGCCTTGACCACGCCGGCCGAGGGATGGCTCCGTCCCTGTTCCAGTCGGCGGACGTAGTCGGCGGACATGCCGGCGAGCTCACCGAGCTCCTCCCGCCGCAGGCCGGGGACCCGCCGCCCGCCGACTGGCAGCCCGACACCCGAGGGGTCCGTGCTCTCCCGCAGGTGGCGCACTGCTGCGCCGAACTCATGACGCTCCACAGCGCGAGTGTGCCCTGGAGACCCGCACCGATGGTGTCCGTCGGCCGCCTCCAGCGTCACGAGCGATGCGCGCGGCTGCCGAGAGGTGATGTCCGCTCACCGGGTCCGACGTCGCCCGGCGGGCCCCTCGCCGAGCGGGTCCGGGTGCTCTGGACGCGGCGGACCACATCGACGGGCTGTGCGCGGGGACAGCCGCTGAGGGGACTGCGGTCACCGCACGAGTCGACCGAACTGCGGCGGCGATCGAGCGGCCGAGGCCACCCGGGACACGGGAGAGGTGGGGCGCGGTGCCCGGACGGCACCGCGCCCCACCAGGAACGGATCAGCCACCCAGCTCGGTGAGCAGCTGCCGCATCTCCTCGATCTCCTGCGCCTGGACCTCGCTGATCGAGCGAGCCAGGTCGACGGCCTCGGCATTGCGGCCGTCCTCGACCTCGGTCTGCGCCATCTCGACGGCGCCCTCGTGGTGCTCGATCATGGCGTCGAGCCACATGCGGTCGAAGTCCCGGCCGGCCGCAGGCATCTCCTCCATGCCCATGCCCATGCCGCCGTCCATGCCCATGCCGCCCATGTCCCCGGACCCGTGGTCCATGCCGCCCATCGGACCGGGCTCCTCGAGCGGCTGGCCCCACTCCTCCAGCCAGGCCGTCATGAGGTCGATCTCCGGGTCCTGACCTGCTTCGATCCGCTCGGCCAGGTCCACGACCCGGGGATCGGAGGCGCGGTCGATGGCGACCGCGGACATCATGAGCGCGCCCTCGTGGTGCGGGATCATCCCCTGCGCGAACGCGACGTCCGTGTCGTTGAACTCCGCGCCCTGCTCGGCGGAGCTGTCGTCGGCCGCGTTGCCGCCGGTGGCGGAGGTCTGCTCGGTGTCCGAGCAGCCGGCGAGGACGATGACGGCGGCCATCAGCCCACCGGTGAGGCGGACGAGGCGAATGCTGGTGCGGGTCATGCTGGGTCTCCTGTCTGACAGATGTGGGCATGCGTGCAGGACCCCGGGACAGCGGGAGCTGTCGGGGTGCAGCTGTTCGGCCTAGATCCGCAGGAGACAGAGAGCAGAGAGGGTGGGTGGTCGAGGCTGCCTCGACCACCCGGTGGGCCAGCGGGAAGGTGTGGGCGAGCCGCGGGCGGGCGGGAGCGCCGAGCCTCGGCGGAGCACCACGGCCGCGAGGACGGTCAGCCCCGCGAGCAGAACGGCGAGGCACACCGCCAGGAGGTGACCGTCGTGCCACGGGGCCGGCAGGCCGCTGGACCCGGTGGCATCTGCGTCTGCTGCCCCGCGTGTGGCTGCGACGCGCCGGTGGTCGGGCATCGCACCTGCGACGGGGCCCAGATGGACGGACGCTGCCGGTACATCGACCGAGGCAGCCGCACTGAGCGATGTGGACCCGTGTGCCAGCGCTGAGCCCGCGGCCGCGCACTGGATCCCGTGCATGGCGAAGACAGCAGCCAACAGCAGCAGCGCCGCCCATAGCCGTGCCACCAGGACCACCTCCTCCACACGAAGGTACGACGGCCTGGCTGGCGCACCCGAGAAGGCCGTCGGCCGCTTGGACCGAGTGTCGGCCTCGGTGCCGGTCCATCTCCTGCTCGGTTGCCGCCTCGCGCCACGGTTCCCGCATGGCTGATCCCCCGAAGCCGACCCCGACAGCCTCCAGGGGGACGTGACGCCCGGGCCCTTCCTCCCACGCTGAGCATGACCGCAAGACGGCGTGACGGTCCCACGGCAACCACCACTCAGCGGCGCTGACCGCCCAGTGGTGTCAGCGACTGACAGCGTTCGAGGCCCCCGAGGTCAGCCGCAGCTACCGCCCAGCGGCAGGCCGCGGGCGGCCAGCCACGGAACCGGGTTGCTGCGGTCCTGGTAGAGCCCACCCTGATGCACTTCGAAGTGCAGGTGCGGACCGGTGGACTGACCCGTGTTGCCCACCAGCGCGATCTGCTGCCCAGCGGACACCTGCTGTCCCGCTTCGACCGAGTAGCTGTCGATGTGCCCGTAGAGGGTGATCGAGCCGTCCTCATGCTCCAGGTAGACAGCCAACCCGAAGCCGGATGCGGGGCCGGCCTGGAGCACCACGCCGGCTTCGGGCGCATAGATCGGTGTGCCGATCGGGGCGGCGATGTCCACGCCGTGGTGCATCGTCCCCCAGCGGGCGCCGTAGCAGGAGGTCACCCGGCCCGCGGTCGGGATGCCGGCGTTGGGCACGGGCCGTCCACCTCCCCGGGAAGCCGCACCGTCCAGCCGTTCCGCCAGTAGTGCATCGACATCGCCACTGCTCGGTTGCTCCGTCGGTACCGCAGTGACATCGCTGCCGGCCTGCTGTTCCACCGGCTCCGCAGCAGCATCGCCCCCGAGGGTGACCACCCGCTCCCGCGCCTCCTGCAACTGCTGCTCCAACGCGGCCCTGTCCCCCACGGCGGCGTCGTAGGTCTGCTGCGCCGCGGCGAGCTCGTCGTTGGCGACCCGTTCGGCCTCCGCGGCGGATGCGGCGGCCGCATCGCGGGCAACCACGGCGGCCTTCGCTGCCTCGGTAGCCGCCTGCTGCTGGCGCTGGACGACCTCGAGCTCGTCCAGTCGCTCGCCCCGGTCATCACCCAGCAGCTCCAGCGTGGCGGCTCGTTGGAGGACTTCCTCGGGGCTTCCTGCGGCGAAGAAGGCCGACGCACTGCCGTAGGCGTCAGCGCCCATGTAGCTCTGCCGGGCCAGTGCGACGACGTCGGCTCGCGCCTGCCCGACTGCTGCCTGCGCAGCCGTCAGCTCGGCCACCCGGGCGTCGGCCTCCTGCCGGGCTGTGAGCAGCGCGGCCTGGGCGACCAGGCTCTGGTCGGCGACCGCCTCAGCCTCCACCGTGAGCCGCCGCAGGGTCTCCTCCGCCGCCACCACCGACGCCTCGACGCTGGCCAGCGCGGCCTCGGCCTCGGCGAGTCCGGGTTGGCCTGCCGGGGCCGGCGGGGGCTCAGGTGCGGCGTGGGCTGCCGGACCGGTGAGCACCAGCAGCAGGGCAGCACCGGCGGCCAGCGTCGGCGCAGTGAACGCGGCGCGCCATCGGGCGCGGCGGCGTCGGTGGACATGGTGCTGCAAGACGGTGTCGTGCGACGTCGCCAACGCGGCGAGCTCCGTTCTCCCTCGCCGTCTACCGAGTTAGCTGACGGGTTCGGGCCGGAGACAGCCCTACTCGCGGCGGCGCATGGGCCAGGCGAGATTCACCCCAGGGAACGATGGGTCCCCGGTCTTCCACCGCGTGAGCGGTAGCAGTTCGACGGGGTCTGCGCGAGGACCTCTGGGCGAGATCGGGGCTCGGGCGGACCGGCCGAGACGCTACAACGAACCCCGATGGACGTCACAATCCAGTAACACCAGGCAACCATCGCGGCCGGCCGCACCATCAGGGGCCAGTGCATGTGTGCAAGCGCCACAGGCGGCCGATCAGGCGGACGCCGGACCAACTCCCATGTGCCTCAGCAGATCAGCAAGCCGACGCGACACGTCCACGGAGGCCACTCCTCAATCGCCATCACCGACGACGTCTCCCCCGACGTCTTCCGGAACGCCGTGGCCACCTTGAACGCCGTCCTGGGGTACTCGGGTCGGCTGACGGTGGTCGAAGACGTGGTCGAACACCCGGAACAGCGACAGGGGCCGCCCCCGGTCTCGCGGGAACGGCCCCTGTGTCGTGCTCTGTCGGGCTGACAGGGACCCGAACCTGCGACCCCTTGACCTCCATCTCCTGCGCGGGGTCCGCCGCCGTCCACCCTGATCAGGATTCCCGTGGTCAGCGCGTCACCACGTCCGAACGCGCAGCGGCAGGGGGTGCCAGGACTTGCCTCCGTGCCACCCCGTCCCGGACCCGGCCCGGGCTGGACGGCGGATCGCCGCCCAGCCCGTCGTCCTCAGCGGGCCCCGGCGCCCTCGAGCCGGTCGGCATCGGTGCGGTCGGTCCCGTCCCGGTCGGCGTCCTCGTCCGCCGCCCCGGGAGGCGAGGGGCGGCCGTCCGGCCCGGGGACGCCGGTCCCGTCCTCCCGGCGCCGCAGCCACCGGTCCACGACGAGGTTGAGCAGCAGTCCGATGACGCCCCATACGGCGATGACCAGGAGGTCCCGGCCGACCCCGGCACCGTCGAAGTAGACCAGCGACCTCGCCGCGTCCACCGCCGCGGGCAGCGGCAGCACCTCCGACAGGCCGCGGAAGACCTCGGGGACCATGTACAGCGACAGTCCGCCCCCCGAGGCCGGGACGCCGGCCAGCATCAGCACGACCATCACCGGCACGATCGCGGCCAGCCCCAGCGTCCGGGTGAAGACGCCGGTCACCACCGCCATGGCGAAGATGGTCGCCGCCCCGAAGCCGATCATCTGCCAGGCGTTCCCGTTGACCGCACCGATGACCACGTCGAAGAGCAGCCACAGCCAGACGGCCATGCCGACCGACCAACCGGCGAGGTGCGGTCCGAACTGGCGGAAGCGCTTCAGCTCGGGAGCACCACCGCGGAAGACGGCCATGATCAGGAAGCCGGCCATGATCCAGGCCATGCCGACGTACATGCTGTTGCTGCCCATGGTGTCGGAGTCGCGCAGCGGCGTCAGGTCGGTCTCTGTGAGTGGCACCTGCTGCCCGGCAGCGACCTGACCGAACACCGCGCGCACCACGCTCTGCTGGCTGACGCCGGCGCCCGCGGAGGTGTAGAGGGTGGCGTCCTCACCTGGGCCGGCGGGGAGCACGTAGGCGGCGACGACCTCCCCGTCGACGACGGCGTCGGTCGCGGCGTCCACCGACCCGGCCACCTGGACGTCGACCATCGACCCCAGGCTCGACTGGAGACCGTCGGCCACCTGCGACGCCTGCTGCCCCGTCGACCCGACCACGGCCACCGGGAGCTCACGCACCGTCGGCTCGTGCATGGCGAAGCTCATCAGGCCGACCACCATGACCAGGATGGACAGCGGGAACGCCGCTGCGGTCACGTAGCGGAACCGCAGGGACCGCAGCGGGCCGCCGGCCAACGCCGGGAGCGGCGCGTCTGGGTCGGTGACCGCCGGGGCGCCGGGGACCGCCAGGCCGCTCGCGCGCTCCTTGAGCAGCGACAGCCCCAGCGCGACCACGACCCAGACGGTGAGCGTGAGCAGGTGCCTGCCGAGCCCGTCACCGTCGAAGTAGACGAGCGAGCGCAGCGCCTCCCCCGCGGCCGGGAGCGGCAGCACGCCGTGCAGGAAGGAGAAGAAGCCCGGCATGACGTCGACCGACAGCGCCAGGCCCGAGGCCGGCATGCCCAGCACGACGTAGAGCAGCATGCCGATGAGGACGGCGAGGGGGCCCATCAGCTTGGTGAACAGCAGCTGGGCCGCCCCGACCGCGCCAACGGCCAGCATGCCGACGCCGAAGAAGCCGAGGAAGTGCCCGTCCACGGCACCCACGATCGGCCCGAGGATGAGCCAGATGAGCGCGCTCGTCCCGGCCGCCCAGCCCAGGAGCACCGGCACGAACCGCCGGACCGACAGCAGGTGCGGCAGGCCCAGCAGGATCACGCTGAGCGGGACGTACCCGGCCAGCATCATCCCCATGGCGGCGAAGAGCACCGCCGTGCCGGAGGAGTCACCCGGGTTCAGCGGGGCGACGTCCTCGGACTCGATGGTCCAGCCCTGCTGGACGGCGACCGGCGCGAGCAGCTGCTGGACGGTCGTGGCCTGCGAGGGCCCGGCCGCGTTGGCGGTGTAGAGGGTCGCCGCGTCGGTGCCCGGCTGCGGGACCTCCAGCGCGCCGACGACCTCCCGGCTCTCCAGCAGCTCGACAGCTTCGCCCGCCGAGCGGACCAGACGCGGGGCCACGGCGTCGTCCGGGACGGCGGCGAGCAAGTCCACGACCGCTTCCGCCTGCGCGCCGACGCCGACCACCGCAACGGGCATGTCCCGCGGGTGCGGCGCGTGCATGGTCCCGACGTACGTCGCGTACATCATCGTGACCATCAGGAAGGGGATGAGGAACAGGAAGACGTAGCGCGCGATGCGGGTCCGGCGGTCCTCGATCGGCGGGCCGACCACGGGAGGACCGGCGGCGGACGATGCGGCAGTGAGGGGCTCCATGCGACTGCTCCTGACGAGGGCGGGCGAGCATCGGTGAGGTGACCGACTCCGGCTGCGGCGGCGGAGCGGGACGCGTGCGCCCGGGCTGAGACGATCTGAATGTAAGTCATATGACTTACAAAGTCAGCAACCGGCTAGCTTGACGCGGGTCACAACAGAGGAAGCCAGCCGAGGAGGCACCCAGGTGGCACGGTCCGACGCTGCCCGCACGGCTCTGCTGGACGCGGCCGAGCGCCTGTTCGCCGAGGCCGGCATCGCCCAGGTCTCCGACCGGAAGGTCGCCGAGAGCGCGGGCAACACCAACCACTCCGCCGTGCGGTACTACTTCGGCGGCCGGGAAGGGCTGCTCCAGGCGCTGATCACCCGCCACCTCGTCGCGCTGGAGCCCCCCCGGCGGGCGATGTTCGCGGGCTCCGACTCGGTCCTGGAGGACGTCCGCAGCCTGGTGGTCCCGTTCACCGACGCGTTGGGGGCGTTGCCGCAGCCCAGCAGCCGGGCCCGCTTCCTCGCCCAGGCGCTGCACGACCCGATGGCCGCGGGCCTGCTGGGCGATTCGACGGACCTGGCACCATCCGCTTCCGCGATCACCCATTCCGTGGTGGCTCGTCTCGACCACCTGGGCCGGGACGTCGTCGTGGGGCGAGCGAGGCTGATGACCCGGATCGTCTCGACGACGTGCGCGGACGTCGAGCGGCTGTCCGACCACGACGGCGCGGCCCCCTCCTGGCAGGCGGTGGGTGACTTCCTCGCCGACGCGATCGCCGGGATGCTGTCGGCTCCTGTCACCCACCGGCCCGGCGTCCCGCTGGACGTGACCGACCACCCGGCCGCCCTGGTGCTGTGACGCACCAGGGCCGCGCCGGGCCGGCGTCAGACATGGCCGCCGACCGCAGGCCCTGTCGATCTCGACGACCCGGGCGCCGACATGTGGCCAGACCGGCCGACCCGAGGCCAGCCGAGATCCCCGATGTCGTGATGGGCGCGCCCGAACACGTCGAAGGCGGGCCGACCTGATGGTCGACCCGCCCCTGACCTGCAACTGCATCTGTCGGGCTGACAGGATTTGAACCTGCGACCCCTTGACCCCCAGTCGTGGGCGGGGGGTCCGTGCCAGTTCGCTGACGTTCATTCCCGCTGGTCAGCGGCTCGTCCGGTCTGCGGCGAACTGCCGCGGACGGGGGCGGACGGACTCAAATGGTGGTCAAGTGAGCCCGGGGACTGGCCGTTGCGCGAGCCGGTTGAGCACGACGGCCAACCACGGGCGGTCAGCTCTGGTCGGGTGTCTGCGGGAGGACGACGACCCCGTCGGAGGCCGCACAGAGCCACTCCCCCTCGGGGAAGACCACGCCGGCGAAGGTGCCGGGCTGGTCGGCACGACCGGAGTGCCGCCCGCGTTCGCTCTTGCGCGGGAACGTCCCCAGCACGCGGATGCCGATCGGCTGCTCGGCGAGCTCGTCGGCGTTCGCTCCCACCGAAGGCCGAGAAGACCGGCTCGCAGACCTGGATCGTCGGGTGGGCGTCACGCAGGTCGGTGGTCGCTGGAACCCTGGCCATCGCGGGTGTTCCCTCCTGTCTGGTCGTGCACGGCGACGCCGGGGGGCGCCGGGGTCTAGTGCGCTGCCTTCACCACCAGCACGGGGCGGTTCGCGTCGAGCAGGACCCGCTGCGCCTGACTGCCGGCCCCCTATTCCGAACCGCTCGTCGTGGGCGGGCGGCGTCCAGGCACTCGGGTCGTGAGTGCAGGCGGTGCAGAGCCCTTCGCCTCCCGGCGCGCCGTCCCCGCCACAGCCGGCCCGATGGCCACTGACTCGCGCCGAGCGCTCTGACAGTCGACGGTCCTGATGACCAGAGCTGCGGTGGTCCTTCTCGGCAGCCCCTGCAGTGCCACGGACTCCGGCACCTTCGACAGCAGCATCACCGGCGTTAACGACCGGCTGCACTCAGACGACCTGGGCCGGGTCACCCTGGCGCCGCAAACCGCGATCGACACCTGCGGGAACTCCGCCGCCGCCTACCCGCCTGCGCCAGCCCACCGGGGACACCCGCTGGGTGTCCGCAGGGACCGGACGTTGTGCAGCGCCGATGGCACCGCCGTACGGCTGCTCGGCACGGCCTACGACATCATCGACCAGCGGGCCATCGACGACGACGTGGCGGTGGTCGCCGTCCGCCCCCACCCTGATGACCGCCCGCACCCGGCTGAGGCAGGCCCATGAGTGCTGCCGACGTCCGTCCCAGCTGAGTCAGCAACGCAGTGACGCCTCCTCCGTTGTGTCGGCGCCGGGAGGACCGGCCGGCAGACCCAGCTTTCCCGCTCGATCACGCTCGCCCGAGTCCGGCGCGCCTGCTCCTGTCCTGCCTCTCCGTGATGGGCGCTGTGCATGTCGCCCGCTTCGGCGGGTCGGAGGTCATGAACGCCGTCGATCGCCCGACCCCGTCCCCAGGGACGGCGAGCAGCTGTTCGACAACTCCTCGTCAGGCGTCGATTCAGCCACGCCGCATCCGGGGCCCACGCCGATTCCGGACGACCCTCTTGTCCCTGTGACGCGCCTGACATAGCGTGTGCGCATTAGGCAACCTCGTTGCAGTATATGCAACATACGAGAGGACGAAGATGTCCACACCCGTCACCGCCCGTCGATCCGCCGCCGTCGTCGCGGTCGCCTCCCTCGCCGTCGCCCTCAGCGGGTGCGCCTCCCGTGAAGGCGGTGGCGGGGCCGCCGAGGGAAGCGACTTCCCGGACGGCTCGATCACCCTGTACACACCTACGGCGGCCGGTGGGGCCACCGACTTGACCGCCCGCACCCTGGGCGCGGAGCTCGAGGACGACCTGGGCGTCTCCGTCGTCGTGGAGAACCGGCCAGGCGCCTCTGGCTCGGTCGGCATGCAGTTCCTCGCCGGCCAGGACCCCGACGGCTACTCGATCGCCGTCCTGCCGGTCGAGGTGAGCATGCTGCAATACCAGGACTTCGACGTCGACCCGGCGGACTACGACTTCCTCGGGCAGGTCAACGCCCAGCCCGGCACCATCGCCGTCCCGGCCGACAGTCCGTACCAGACCCTCGAAGACCTGGTCACGGCGGCGCAGGAGGACCCGGGCACGCTGTCGATCTCGACCGCCGGTGCCGGCTCGATCTGGGACGCCGGCGTGAGCGCGCTGTCCCAGGCCGCCGACATCGACGTGCAGGCAGTGCCCTTCGACGGCGGCGCCCCTGCCGTCACCGCGGCCATCGGCGGCCAGGTCGACGCAGTGATCGCCGGGATCGGCGAGACGGCACCAGCCAACGCCGACGGACGGCTGCGCGTGCTGGCGGTCTTCACCGAGGAGCCGGCTCCGGCCCTGGATGGTGTGCCGACGGCGATCGAGCAGGGCTACGACGTCCAGATCGGTAGTTGGGCGGTCATCGCCGCACCGACCGGTCTCCCCGACGACGTCCGCGACACCTTGGAGTCCGCCATCGCCACCGCCGTGGAGGCCCCTACCTACGTCGAGCTGATCGAGAGCGGCGGCAACATCGTCACCTACCGGGACGCCGACGAAGCCAGTGAGTTCGTCGATGAGGAGAGCACCCGGTTCGCCGAACTGCTGACGTCGTGAGCCCCCGGATCTCGGTGCCCTCGGCGAAGGCCGAGCGCACCGGCGGCCCAGCCGTGGAGTCCACCGGCCCGGACGCGACGCTCGCCGGGGACACGGCGGACGGGCACGTCGACGTGGCGGCACCGGCCCCCTACAGCCGAGCCCGAGACCTGCTGGTCGCCGCCGCTGTCGCGGGCCTCGGGGCGCTCACTCTGGTCGGCAGCCGGGGCCTGCCCGGACGCGCCGGCGACGGGAGCCTCGGTCCCGACTGGTGGCCGACCGTACTGGGTGTCTGCCTGCTGCTGACTGCCGCCGGCATCGCGGCCGCCGGCCTGCTGCGCCGCACGGTGCCCGACGACGAGTCGGTCACCCGGCACGGGTTGCTGCAGCTGGGTGGCCTCATCGCCCTGGTCCTCGGCTACGGCATCGCCTGGCATCAACTCCACTTCGTGCCCGTGACGTTCGCGTTCGTCGCGGCTGTGACCGCGGTGCTCGGCAGCCGGGGCGTCCGTGCCCTGGTGGTCTTCCCGGCGATCATCGTGGGGCTGTCGTACGGGATCTTCGGCCTGCTGCTGCGGGTGCCGCTGTGAGCGCCCTCACCGAGGGCCTCGGCGACCTCGCCGACCCTTACATCGCGCTCTGCCTGGTCATCGGGGTGTTGCTCGGCTCGCTGGTCGGCGCCGTGCCGGGGGTCACCGCCACCATGGCGGTGGCGCTGGCGGCCGGGTTCACCCTCACCCTGGACCCGCTGCCGGGTCTGGCGGTGCTGCTGTCGATCTACGTCGCTGCCCAGTTCGGCGACCGGGTCCCCTCGATCCTGATCAACACCCCGGGGACGCCGGCCTCGATCGCCACCACCTTCGACGGGTATCCGCTGGCCAAGCAGGGCAAGGCCGGCATCGCGCTCACCAGCTCCGCGCTGGTGTCCGCGGTCGGGTCGCTGGCCGGCATCCTGATCCTGGTGTTCCTGGCCCAGCCGCTGGCCGCGTTCGCCCTGGAGTTCGGGCCGATCGAGCTGTTCTGCCTGGTCGTGTTCGGGCTGACCATGATGATCGGCGTCTCCGGCGGCCGGGTCGTCAAGGGTCTGGCCGCCGGGGTCGCCGGGCTCCTGCTGGGTGTTGTGGGGCGCGACCCGATCACCGGTGACCAACGGTTCACCTTCGGGTTCGACGAGCTGGCCAGTGGCGTCCCGTTCATCGCCGCGATCATCGGGCTCTTCGGCATCGCCGAGGTGACCAATCAGCTCGTCACCGCCCGCCCCGGCGCACTGCCCCAGCCGATCACCCAGCTCGGCCGTTGGTGGCCCAACCGCGCCGAGGCCCGCTCGCTGGTCAAGCCCACGGCCATCGGCTGCACGGTCGGGTCGGTCGTCGGTGTCGTGCCGGCCGCCGGCGGCGACATCGCCGGCGTCGTCGCCTGGGACCAGGCGCGCCGCGCCTCCAAGACCCCCGAACGGTTCGGCAAGGGCGCCCTGGAGGGCGTGGCCGCACCGGACAGCGCCAGCTGCGCCACCATGGGCGGCTCGCTGACCACGACCCTGGCCGTCGGCGTGCCGGGCGACTCGGTGATGGCCGTGATGCTCGGTTCGATGGTCGTGTGGGGCCTGCAGCCCGGCCCGGCGCTGTTCGTCACCAACCCCGAGCTGGTCTACAGCCTGGCCGGCCTGATGACGCTGGCCACGGTGCTCGCCCTGGGCCTGGCCCTGATGCGCATGCGCGGGGTGATCAAGCTGCTGACCATGCCGCCGCGCTACCTGGCCGTCGTCGTGGTGACGTTCTGCATGGTGGGCACCTTCGCGGTGCAGAACAGCGTCTTCGACGTCGCCCTCATGTGGGTGTTCGGGTTGCTCGGCCTGCTGATGCGCCGGTTCGGGTTCCCGCCCGGCCCGCTGGTGCTCGGGCTGATCCTCGGCCCGCTTGCCGAGAGCAACCTGCGGCGCGCGTTGCTCATCGACGGCGGAGACGCGCTCTTCTCCAGCCCCATCGGGATGACGCTGATCGCCGTGAGCGTGCTCGCGGTCACCGTCCCGCCTCTGCGCAGCTCTCTGAAAGGACGCCGCTCCCGTGAGCGCACTCCCACCCCGGTCGGCTGAGGCCGACGCCCCCACGGTCGTGACCCTGGGCGAGAGCATGGCCCTGGTCACCCCCACCACCCGGCAGCCGCTGCGGACGGCGGAGCACTTCACCGTCGGCATCGGCGGCGCCGAGTCCACCGTGGCGCTGTACCTGACCGGGCTCGGTCATCGAGCGGCCTGGGTCAGCGCCATCGGCGCGGACCCGCTGGGGGCCCGGCTGGTGGACGAGGTCAGCCGGCACGGCGTCGACGTCAGATGGGTCGCCGTGGACCCCGCAGCACCCACCGGCGTCTACTTCAAGGACCCCGGCCCGGACGGGACGACGGTGCACTACTACCGCGCCGGCTCCGCGGCGTCCCGGATGGGGCCGGAGGTGCTGGACCGGGTGGACCTGCGAGGGGTGCGCGTGCTGCACCTCACCGGCATCACCTCGGCGCTCTCGGGCAGCTGCGCCCGGCTGACCGACGCCGCGATCGCCGCGGCCCGAGACGCCGGCGCCCTGGTCTCTTTCGACGTCAACCACCGGGCGGGGCTGTGGTCCCACGCCGAGGCGGCTCCCGAGCTCGCCCGGCTGTCGTCCGCGGCCGACCTGGTGTTCGTCGGTCGCGACGAGGCCGAGGGCCTGTGGGGCGAGAGCGACGCCATCCGGCTGTACGCCCGACTGGGGCTGCGCGGCACCCTCGTGGTCAAGGACGGCGCACTGGGCGCCACCGAGTTCGACGGGGCCACCGCCACCTTCGAGCCGGCGGTCCCGGTGCAGGTGGTGGAGCCGGTCGGTGCAGGAGATGCCTTCGCCGCTGGGTACCTGTCCGCCATGCTCGGCGGACAGGACGTCGTCGACCGGCTGGGCTTCGGACACCGAACCGCCGCCCGCGCGCTGGCCAGCACCCAAGACTTCGTCCCCGCCTGAGCCGACACGAGGAGACGACGGTGTCCCAGAGCATCCAGCGCGCAGCCGAGATCCTCGAGCTGGTCAGCATGCGACCACGCACCCAGAGCGAGGTCGCTGAGCACCTGGGCGTGCACCGCTCCACCGCGCTGCGCATGCTGCAGACACTGACCGAGGCCGGGCTGACCCGCCGGCACGCCGACGGCCACTACGGGGTCGGCTACCGGCTGGCCGGCTTGGCCTCGATGGCGGCCGAGCAGTTCGACCTACGCAACATCAGCCGCCCGCACCTGGCGGCGCTGGGCCGGGAGTGCCTGCACACCGTGCACCTCGCGGTGCTCGACGGCAGCTCGATCGTCTACGCCGACAAGATCGAGCAGCCGGGCATGGTGCGGCTGTACTCACAGGTCGGACAGCCGGTCGTGCTGCACACCGCCGGGGTGGCCAAGGCCATCCTCGCGTTCCAACCCGACGTCGTAGTCGACCGCATGCTGACCGACCACGCCTTCACCCGACACACGGAGACCACCTTGACCTCCCGCGCTGCCTACGACGCCGAACTCGAGCAGGTCCGCAGCCGCGGCTGGTCGGTGGACGACGCCGAGTACGAGGACTACGTCAACTGCGTGGCCATGCCGATCCGCGACGCCCGCGGGAACGTGCTGGCCGCCGTCTCGGTGACCGCGCTCAAGGCGCGCGCCGACCTGGCGGCGCTGGAGAAGCTGCTGCCCCGGCTGCACGAGGTGGTCGGCGACGTGTCGCGTGCGATCGGATGGCGACCGTGACCGCGGAGGGCCGCACCCCGCCGACCTTCGACGCGCTGTTCGCCCGCACCCCGGTGATGGCGATCCTCCGAGGACACACCCCGGCACGGACGGTTGCGCTCTGCGAGCGCGCCTGGTCGGTCGGCATCGACGTCGTCGAGGTGCCCATCCAGTCCCCCGAGGCCGTCGCCTCGCTGCAGGCTGCCGTGGAGGCCGCAGCGAGCGCCGGCCGCGTGGTCGGCGCCGGGACGGTGACCTCGGCCGAGCGGGTCCGCCGGGCGGCCGATGCCGGCGCCGTGTTCACCGTGGCCCCGGGCTTCGACCCGGCCGTCACCGCGGCCAGCCGGGCTGCCGGACTGCCGCACCTGGCTGGCGTCGCCACCCCCTCAGACGTGCAGGCTGCGCTGGCCGACGGCCAGACCTGGGTGAAGGCGTTCCCGGCCTCGGTGCTGGGCATCGGGTGGTTCGCCGCGATGCGCGGGCCGTTCCCCGGTTTGCCCCTGGTGGCCACCGGTGGCATCGACGCCCACAACGCCCGGGACTACCTCGCTGCCGGCGCCCGTGTGGTGGCCGTCGGATCGGCCCTCGACGACCCACGCCAGCTCGACCTGCTCGCCGAGCTCACCGCCGGCTGAGCCCCTCCACGAGAAGAGAGCCCCGATGAGCTACACCCCTGCCCCCGACCGCTACGACCGGATGCCGCACCGCCGGGTGGGCCGCAGCGGCCTGCAGCTGCCGGCCGTGTCTCTGGGCACCTGGCACAACTTCGGCGACGACACCCCACTGGTGCGCCAGCGCGCCCTGCTGCAGCACGCCTTCGACCTCGGCATCACCCACATCGACATCGCCAACGGGTACGGACCGCCGGCCGGTTCGACCGAGCGCAACGTCGGCCGCATCCTGGCCGAGGACTTTGCCGGGTTGCGCGACGAGCTGGTCATCGCCACCAAGGCCGGCTACCCGTTCTTCGCCGGCCCGCACGGCACCGGTGGGGGACGCAAGCACCTGCTCGGCAGCCTGGAGCACTCGCTGCGCAGCCTTCAGCTGGACCACGTGGACGTCTTCTACATGCACCGTTTCGACCCCGAGACGCCGCTGGAGGAGACCGCCTCGGCGCTGGACACCGCCGTCCGGGCGGGCAAGACCCGCTACGTGGGCATCTCCAGCTTCTCCGCCGCCCGTAGCGCTGAGATGAGCGAGCTGTTGCGCCAACTGGGTACGCCGCTGTTGATCCACCAGCCCTCCTACTCGATGCTCAACCGCTGGGTCGAGGAGGGCGAGCCCAGCCTCCTGGACGTCGCCGAGCAGCAGGGTTTCGGGGTCATCGCCTTCTCCGCCCTGGCCCAGGGTCTGCTCACCACCAAGTACCTGGACGGTGTCCCCGAGGGGTCGCGGGCGACCCAGGGGAAGACGCTGCGGGAAGGCATGCTGAGCGAGGCCAACATCGAGCGGGTCCGGGCGCTGAACACCCTGGCCGAGCGGCGCGGGCAGACCCTGCCGCAGATGGCGCTGTCCTGGGCGCTGCGCGATGCGCGGGTCACCTCGGTGCTCATCGGCGCCAGCCGCCCCGAGCAGCTCGACGACACCGTCCGCTGCGTCCAGGCCCCCGACCTCACCGCAACCGAGCTGGCCCAGATCGACGAGCACGCCCAGGACGGGGGGCTGAACATGTGGGCCGCCTCGTCGGGGGCATGAGCGTCCCGGTGGGCGAGCGGGAAGAGGCCGCCGCCGCGCTGGCCCGGATCACCGCCGAGGAGCGTGAGCTGGTGTTCTCGCGCTTCGACCGGGAGACCGGCTGGGCCCTCGGCATGTTCCTGCGCGATGCCGCACTCGACCGCGAGCTGCCGATCGTCGTGGGGGTGACCCTGGCCGGGCAGCGGCTCTTCCACGCCGCCCTGCCCGGCGCCACCCCGGACAGCGACGCCTGGCTGGACCGCAAGGCTGCCGCAGTCGTGCACTTCCAGCGCTCATCACTGGGTGTCCGGGAGCAGTTCCGCTCCGCCGGCCGGGACTACGCGAGTGACTCCCGGCTGGACCATGCCCTCGTCGCGGCCAACGGCGGGTGCTTCCCGATCACCGTTGCCGGGCTCGGGGTGGTCGGCACGGTGGGCGTCTCGGGGCTGCCGCAGGTCGAGGACCACGCCCTCGTGGTCGAGCAACTGCGCGCGTTCCTGGCCGACTGAGCACCGCTCGTCAGCTGGGCCGACACGGCCGGGGTCGGGAGACGGCCGCGAGCCCACAGGAGGATCCGCGACGGGCCGGGGGCCCGGGACCGGCGCCGGCGCAGATCACCCGCTTGAGCAGTGCTGAGGTCATCGCCGTCGTCGAACAGCTGCTCGCCGTTCCCGCGGACGGCGAGCAGCGTTCGTCATCAACTCGTCAGGCGTCGACTTCGCCGACACAGCCCCGCGACACCAGTGCACGCAGGTACACGACCGCTCCCAGGTGCGGTGACGGCGTCACTGCTCGGCCACCTCGGCCAGGAGGGCGCCAGAGCCGGCTACGCCGCGACCTCGCCCGCTGTGCCGAGGCGTTGGGGAGTGGGCGAGCGCCCGGTTCGCCCGTGCGATGACTGCACAGATCGATCAGGCCCGCCCGGAGCGCGACCACGACGACCACCCACTCGACCTCTCGGCGCTCCCCTGGCCTCTTCCGCATGCGCGCTGTGCAGATCACCTGCTTCGGCGGCCCCGAGGTCATGCACATCGTCGACCTGCCCGACCCCACACCTGGAGACGGCGAGCAGCTGTTCGACATCTCCTCGGCCGGCGTGAACTTCGCCGACACCCACCACCGGCTGTCGGTCGACTGAGCTGACGATCGCGACACACGGACGGGCTGTCGGATCCACCGGCGCCGCGCTCGGCCCGGGCCGGCCTGGTGGCAGCACCGTGACACGGGCTCCCCGGGAGAGGGGCAGACGTCGGGAACGCCGGAAGAGTCCTGCTCCCCGCCCGGGAGTTCGTGCCCTTCGCCAGCCGCTGTCTCGCCCAACTCCTCGACGAGGAGCGGTCGGGTGCTTCGTCTACGCGCTGACTGCTGAGGGATCCGCTTTCGGGACGGCGGACAGCTGGCCCACCCGGCCGCTGCCGGTGGGTCGATGGCCGTTCCCTGTGTGGCTCGGCGGCCCGGCCGCCCCGGCGACTACGACCAGGCCTACGCCATCCACGATCGACTGCGCCCGCCCGCATCCGGCAGCAGCAAGCGTGTCCCCCGCGTCGACGAACTCGCGTCCGCTGCCGGAGCGGGTCTCATCGGGGCCTCGCGCCCGGTCGGGCGGTTGCCTACGCCGTGGCGAGCACCGCGAGATGGCGCAGTGAGTTCTGCAGGTGCTCGACGCCGAACGGCGGGAACCCGATGACCTCGCGCGCCTGTCGGGTGGCGCCGGACCAGTCGTATGTGAGCCGGACCTCGGTGTCGCCGTCCGCCGCCGCCGCGAGGTCGTAACGCCAGATCCAGCCGCCGAAGCTGAGGCGCCCCCCGGCGTCCTCCGTCCCCGGCGCCCAGGAGATGAGGCGCGGCGGATCGAACTCCCGAACCTGGTTGGCGATCTCGTACCGGCCGTCCGGATGGTCGGCGTGGTACATGGCCATTCTGAACACCTGCCCCGACTGCGTCAGTCGCTCGCCGCCCCGCGGCCCACACACCCACCCCGTGCCGTCGATCGCCGCATGGCTGGCGGGATCGGCGAGCACTGTGAACACGGCGTCTGCCGACGCCGGGACGGTGCTGGTGACGGAGAGGGTCTCGGTGGCCATCGCTGGTCCCTTCGGTCACATGCGTTGCTGGGCAAGGGGCGTTCGTGTCTCGGGTGGAGACCCGCCCCGGCCCCGCAACTCATCGGCCGAGCACACGTCAGCGCGACGCCAGGTCCTGGCTCGTGAATGAGCCTGTCGCCCAGAAGTCGGGCCGTTCAGGTCCCCACGAGCCGCCGACCTGCAGCCGGATCCCGTGCAGGACGTCACGGGGAGGCGCCTTACCCCCATCCCAGAGTCGCCGGAGCGGGTTCCCCTTGCGGGACGGCCGGGCGCGGGCGATGAGTTTCCGGGCGAGATGGCGTCTGAGGCGGTATGACGATCACGACGAGAGTGTTGAGTCTCTCCGTTCCGGTGGCTGACCAGGACGCCGCGCTGAGGTTCTACACGGAAGTACCGGGCTGCGAGCTCGGCACCGACGTGGAGGTGTGGCCGGGCGCGCGGATGATCGAGGTCGTCCCGCCCGGCTCGAGCGTCGCCCTGGTGCTCCTCCCCCCGGACAGCCCGATCCCGATCGCCATCCGATTGGGCACCTCCGATGCTCAACAAGCCCACGACACGGTCCGCGAGGCCGGCGCGACCGTGCACAACGAGGAACTGGTGCGGACGGAGGGGGTCCCGGCGATGTTCTCCTTCACCGACCCCGACGGCAACGGTCTGGTCTACCTGGAGGACTCCGACCTGAGCGAGCTTCGGTGAGCCCGACAGCCCAGCGCCCAGCAGAGCGAAGGAGCACGATCGTGGCCGATCCCCGTCCCCTGGACATCACGTTCACCGCCCGGCTGGGCAAGGTCCGCCCGGCAGACACCTGGACCTGCGTCCAGCTGCCAGAGTCAGCACAGATCTTCGGGACTCGCGGCCTGGTCAAGGTCGCCGGGACCGTCGACGGGCACCCGTTCACCGGAGCCTTCATGGCCCTGGGAGACGGCACCCACAAGCTCCCGGTGGCTGCTCCGATCCGCACGGCCATCGGCAAGGGCGACGGAGACGACGTCGAGGTCCACCTGACCCAGCGGCTCAACTGAACCCGGCAGGTTCTGGATGTCCGCTGAGGATCCGCTCCCGCACCTCGCTGGGAGGGCGCGAACAGTCCGGTACCGAACGTGTCGTGCCTGAGTCGTTGACCGGACGCACGAGCCTGCCTGCGGTGCTCGGTCGTGTAGCCGGCACCGGGGTCCGCGCTGGAGGGCGACCCGGTCCACGTACTCGATCAGCACCGAGGTCATACCTCCGTCTGAGTGGCCGGCGTCGCCGATCAGTCGCACCAGTGCAGGGCGCGGCCTTCGCCCGCACCGCCGGGTCGCGGTGGTGCAGGAGCCGGCTGTAGGCCGCGGAAGCGAGTGCGGCCTGCGCGAGCTCGGTGACGCGCTGGGGGTACTGCGGCCGGCGTTGCGTTGGTCGAACAGCACCGCCCGGTAACAGGTCGGGTCGACTTGTCGGCGCATGGCCGGGTGGCTGCCCGAGCCTCGAGTGGCGTCCACCAAGGTGGTGTGCGACGGCCCCGGTGACCAGCGGGCCCTCCACATAGAGGCGGCCACCGCGTGATCTTCTGGATGACCTACCACAGTCCTTCAGGAGAGCTACGCGATGACCGC
>NZ_JAAKGN010000007.1:0-74181 GCF_011039295.1 Modestobacter sp. KNN46-3
GGCCCCGTGCAGGCTGACCACTTCGACCAGCAGAAGCTGCTGGCCCTCGCTGCGGAGGACGTCGCCCTCGCGCAACTCGCCCACCGCAAGCGCACCCTTCCCGAGCTCGCCGCCGTCGAGGCCGCCCCGGGGGCGGCCGCCGGCTCCAGCGGCACCGCATCGACCAGCCCCACGGCCGCGGCCAGCGCGTCGCTGACGCCGTGGCCGGCGGCCCGGTCGGCGTTGGTGTGCGCGACGAACAGCCCGATGCCGGCGCGCACCAGTCGGTGCACCACGCGGCCCTTGGGGTCGTCGGCCGGCACGCCGTGCACCGGGGTGAGCAGCAGCGGGTGGTGGGTGACCAGCAGGTCGGCGCCGGCGGCGATCGCCTCGTCGACCACGGCGGAGGTCGGGTCGACGGCGAAGAGCACCGAACGGACCCCCTCCGCCGGGTCACCGCAGACCAGCCCGACGGCGTCCCACGGCTCGGCGAGCGACGGGTCATAGCGGGCCTCCAGCGCGGCGATCACCGCACCGAGGGACCGGCCGGAGCCGCTCTGCTCGGCTGCCGGGCCGCTCATCGCCCACCTCGCACCGCGGTTGCCACGGGGAGGGACTGTAGGACAGCACCCTCCGTGGCGTGGGCACCGCTGCGCCGTCAGGTGACCACTCGCACCATCGCTACCCGCGGCCCGTGCCGGTCCAGTCCGAGCTCGGTCTCCCGGCGGCGCAACGCCTGCAGCCCGGGGGTCAGCTCGGTGGTCACCGACCAGCCGTGCCGGGCGTAGAACGGGGCGTTCCACGGGACGTCGGCGTAGGTGAGCAGCGTGACCCGGTCGGCGCCGGACTGCCGGGCCGCGTCCAGGGACGCCGCCAGCAGCGCGGTGCCGATCCCCCGCCGGCCGTGCGCCGGGTGCACCGACAGCTGCTCGAGGTGGACGGCGCCGTCCACCAGCTCCAGGACGGCGAACCCGGCGACCGGGCGGCCGGCGACCAGCACCCGCCAGGCCCGGGCGCGCTCCCCGGCGGTCGCGGGCAGCGGGAGGTCGGTGATGCCCAGCGGGACGAACAGCTCGTCAGCGGCGGCCTCCACGGCCGGGAGCTGCTGCAGGTCCTCCTCGTCGGCCACCCGCACCGGCGGTCCACCTGTCGACATGTCGGCACCCTGACACGTCGACCGATCGACGTGTCGACCGCGGCGGCCCTGCTCGTCGGACCCCGAGTGCGCAGAACTGGTCGACGACACACGCGGACTCGCCGGCGCGGGCAGCACCAACTGCTCACTCGGCGGACGCCTGCACGTTCTGGTCGTGGACGCGGGGGTCTGTCAGCCTGCCGGACATGGAAACCGGGGCGGTCATCACGGCGACGTCAGGGCAGGCGCCCGCCGAGCAGGTCTCTCGGCGATCGGTGGTCGTCCTGGCCGCCGCCCTGCTGCTGCCCGTGCTGGCCTACACCCTGACCGTGCTCGTGCCCTTCGCGACCAGCGACCTGGACGAGCTGCCGCTCCCCGAGCTCGCCGCCGGGGCGCTCGCCCCGGGGTGGCCGCACAGCGGAGCGCTGGACCTCGCCGGGGTCGCCGCACTGGTGCTGGTTCTGCTGGGGGCCCTGCTGTCACTCGGCGGCGCAGCGCTGCAGCTGCTCGCCCTGCTGCCCGCCGACCGGCGCACCCTCACCCCCTGGGTCGCGGCGGCGCTCGCGCTGGTCGCCGTCGGCAGCGTGGCCACCCTGTACTGGTTCCTCTCGCCGTTGGGCAGCGCGCTGACCAGCTGGCAGCTGGACTGAGTCCCAGCTCGTCCTCAGCAGGCCGGTGGACATCGACCACGTGAACGATCGACGGCCTGCTGGTCCAGATGGGCCGGACCTGTCAGCCTTCCCGGCATGAGCGCCGTGGCACAGGGGACGGTCAGCGCCCCGCCCCGACCGGTGGGTCGTCGCCGGGTCGCCCTGCTCGCCGGGTCGACCCTGCTCGCGGTGGCGCCCTACCTGGCCGGCATCCTGGTGCCCTACTACGTCAACGACCTCGACGTCCTGCCGCTGGCCGAGGTGTCCAGTGGCGCGTACGACCCCAAGGACCTCTGGCCGCAGGGCCCACTCGCCGGCCTCACCCAGCTCGCCGGCCTGCTCGCCATCAGTCTGACGCCGCTCGGCCTGCTGGCCGTGCTCACCGCCGCACTGACCGGCCTGGCCCCGCGCCGTCGGCGGAGCGCCCCGGTGGTGACGGCCGGTCTGGCGCTGGTGGCCCTGAGCTGCCTCGCCGCACTGGCGTTCTACTTCTCCCCGATGGGCGCGGCGCTCATGTCGTGGCGGCTGGACTGAGGACGGACCGCTCTGCCCCGGGCCGTGCTGCTCAGTCCATCAGCGGGTCGGCGTCCTCGTCGGCGGTGTAGGCGGCCCACAGTGCGGCGTAGGCGCCGCCGGCGGCCAGCAGCTCGGCGTGCGGGCCCACCTCGACGACCCGCCCGCCGTCGAGCACCGCCACCCGGTCGGCGCGGGCCGCGGTGGTGAGCCGGTGCGCCACGACCAGCGTGGTCCGCCGCCGGGCGACGACGTCGGCCGCCCGGGTGACCGCCGCCTCGGTGGCCAGGTCCAGTGACGCCGTCGCCTCGTCCAGCAGCAGGACGTCGGGGTCGACCAGCTGGGCCCGGGCCAGCGCCAGCAGCTGCCGCTGCCCGGCCGACAGCGACCGCCCGCGCTCCCCCACCCGCGTCCGGTAGCCCTGCGGCAGCCCGGCGACCATCTCGTGCGCGCCCACCGCGCGAGCCGCGGCCTCCACCTCCGCGTCCGAGGCGTCCGGCCGGCCGTAGGCGACCGCGTCGCGCACCGTGCCGGCGAACAGGAACGCCTCCTGCGGGACGACGCCGAGTCGGGCCCGGTACTGCAGCAGGTCCAGCGAGCGCAGGTCGGCGCCGTCGACGCAGACCGCCCCGGACGTCGGGTCGTAGAAGCGGGCGACCAGCTTCACCACCGTCGACTTGCCCGCCCCCGTCTCGCCCACCAGCGCCAGGGTCTCCCCCGGCGCCACGGTCAGCGAGACGTCGCGCAGCGCCGGGGGCGGGGCGCCGCGGTAGCTGAACGTGACGTCGACCAGCCGCACCTCCCCCCGCAGCCGGCCCACCGGCGCCGGGTCGGCCGCGGCCGGGGTGGAGGTCGGCGTCCGCAGCAGGTCGCGCAGCCGGCGAAGCCCCACCGCGGCCTGCTGGTAGCTGTCGAACACCTGGGACAGCTGCTGCACCGGGGAGAAGAACGTGTTCACGTACAGCACGAAGGCCAGCAGGACGCCGGCGGTGATGTCGCCGGCAGCCAGCCGTGCGGCGCCCACCGCCAGCACCGCGGCGGCGGCCACCTCGGAGAGGAACTCGACGAACGGGAAGTAGGTGGCGATGTACCGCTGGGCCCGCAGCCGCACGTCGCGGTAGGCCTGCGCGTACCCGCGGAAAGTGGCGGTCGAGTGCTCGGCCCGGTCGAAGGCCTGGGTCACCCGGATGCCGGCGACGTCCTCCTGCAACCGGGCGTTGACCGCGCTGACCCGCTCCCGGGCCTCGGTGTAGGCCGGCACCGACCGGGACCGGAACCACACGGTGGTGACCGCCAGCACCGGCAGCGACGCGACGAGCACCAGTGCCAGCACCACGTCGTAGAGGAACACCACGACCAGCACCCCGACCAGGGTCAGCACGCTGATCACCGCCGTGGTCAGCCCGGTCTGCAGGAACGCCGACAGTGCGTCGACGTCGGTGGTCATCCGGGTCATGATCCGGCCGCCGAGCTCGCGCTCGTAGTAGTCCAGCCCGAGCCGCTGGAGCTGGGCGAAGGTCTTCACCCGCAGCGTGTAGAGCAGCCGCTCGCCGGTGCGCCCGGTGAGCCAGGCCGCGCCCCGTCCCACGAGCAGACCGGCGCCGACGACGAGCAGGGCGATGCCGGCGACGCCGAACAGCAGGGACGTCGACCCGGCGGTGATCCCGTCGTCGACGCCCTTGCGCACCAGCGCCGGGATCGCCAGCTGCGCCGCGGTGTCCAGCGCCACCAGGACCAGCGCGCCGGCCAGCGGCCACCGGAACGGGCGGATCAGCCGCCACAGCGAGAACTCCCGGTCGCCGGCGCGGGCGCGGGCGGCCGGCACCTCGGGGTCGTCGACGGTCGGGGGCAGCCGGGCGACCAGTCGGCGCAGCACCGGCGTGGGCGCCGCCGCCGCCATCGCCGAGCCCCGCCCGCCGATGGAGGGGGCCGCGGGCCGCGCCGGGCCGTCGTCCTCGGCGACCGGCTCGGGCTGCGGCCAGGCGGCCGGGGTGGTCCTGCCGGCCGGCGGGGCGTCGTCCGCGGCCGGCTCGCCGCCGGTGCCGGACAGCAGCAGCCGGTACAGCGGTGAGCGCGCCTCCAGCTCCGCCGCGGTGCCGACGTCGACCACCCGCCCGGCGTCCAGCACGGCCACCCGGTCGGCCAGCGCCAGGGTGGAGCGGCGGTGCGCGACCAGCAGCGTCGTCCGGCCCCGGGCGGCGGTGCGCAGGGCGGCGTGGATCCGGGCCTCGACCGCGGCGTCGACCGCGGAGGTGGCGTCGTCGAGCACCAGCACCCGCGGGTCGGTGAGCAGGGCGCGGGCCAGCGCGACCCGTTGCCGCTGCCCGCCGGAGAGGGTCAGCCCCTGCTCACCGACGACGGTGTCGTAGCCGTCGGGCAGCTCGCTGATGAACCCGTCGGCCTGGGCGGCGCGGGCGGCGGCACGGACGTCGGCGTCGCTCGCGTCCGGGCGGCCGAAGGCGATGTTGGCGCGCACCGAGTCGGAGAACAGGAAGCTGTCCTCGAAGACGACGCCGAGCGCGCCGCGCAGCGCACCGAGGTCCAGGTCGCGGACGTCCCGGCCGCCGATCCGCACCGCCCCGACGGAGACGTCGTAGAAGCGGGGCAGCAGGCTCACCACGCTGGACTTGCCCGACCCCGAGGTGCCCACCAGCGCCAGCGTCTCCCCCGGCTCGACCCGCAGCGACACCCCGGAGAGCACCGGGCGGCCCGGCTCGTACCCGAAGGTCACCCCGGCGAGCTCGACCGGCAGCGGGCCTGCGGGCAGCGGGTCGGTGCCGGACACCAGCGTCGGCCGGGCGTCGATGATCTCCAGCACCCGCTCCACCCCGGCCCGGGCCTGCTGCCCGAGGGTGAGGACGGCGGCGAGCTGGCGCACCGGGGAGACGAGCACGGCCAGGTAGGTGGCGAAGGCCAGGAAGGTCCCCAGCGTGATGGAGCCGCGCAGCGCCAGCCACCCACCGAACGCCAGCACCCCCACCTGGCCCAGCGCCGGGACCGCCTGCAGCAGCGGGTTGTAGCGGGCGGTGAACCGGACCACCCGCATCCGGGCGCCGAACAGCCGGCGGGCACCGCCGTCGAGCCGGTCGAGCTCGCGGTCCTCCTGCCCGAACCCCTTCACCACCCGCACCCCGGTGACCGCGGCCTCGACGTCCCCGGCCACCACCCCGGCCTGCTGCTGGGCGGCCCAGTTGGCCGGGAACAGGTCCCGGCGGGAGCGCAGCGCCAGCCACCACAGCGCCGGGCCGACGGCGAGCGCGACCAGGGTGAGCAGCGGGGAGAGCCACGCCATGACGCCGAGGGAGACGACGAACAGCAGCGCGCTGCCGGTGAGGTTGGGCAGGAACGCCAGGAGCCCCTGCACGAGGGTGATGTCGCTGATCGAGCGGCTGACCGTCTGGCCGGTCTGCAGCCGGTCCTGGGCCGGGCCGTCCAGCCGGGACAGCGCCGCGGCGACGTCGTCGCGCAGGTCCAGTTGCACGTCCAGCGACAGCCGCCCGGCCAGGTAGCGGCGGACGAAGCCGGCCGCGAACCGGAGCACCCCGGCCAGCACGAGCGCGACGAGGAACGGCGTGACGCCGACGGGGCGCCCGGACTCCGCGCCGGCCACGACCCGGTCGACCACCTCGCGGGTCAGCAGCGGCACCCCGGCGGCGATCACCGAGCCGATCAGGGCCGCGCCGAACGCGCCGATCAGGTCGGCCCGGTGGCGCAGGCAGTAGCCGACGAGCCGGCGGAGCCAGCCGCCCTCGGGCACCGGGTCGGTCCGGTCGGCGGACGGTGCGGCGGTCTCCTCGACGGTGGCCGTCACTGCCGGGCCGGGCCGGTGCAGCGGTGGGCTCCCGGGCACGGCACGGCGTCCAGTGTGCGACGTCCTGGCCCTGCCCGCCGCGCCCGGGTGGGAGGCTGATCCTGTGGCGGAGCGGGGGTTGCGGGCGCCGGCCTGGCTCGAGGAGCTGGTGCGCACCAGCCCGGCGAGCGTGCCGTGGCGGGACGTCACCCGTTTCGCCCTGGTCATCCCCGGCCCGCTGGCCCTCGCCCTGGCGATCGGGGGCGTGCAGGGACCGGCGGTGGGGGCCGGGGTCTTCGCCACCATGGGCGCGCTGGCCGCGACGTTGGCGCCGCAGTCGGGCCCGCTCCGGGTCCGGCTGCGCCGGGTCGCCGCGGCGTCGCTGCTGGGGGGCGTCGGCCTGCTCGTCGGGCAGGGCCTGACCGGCGGCGGCTGG
The DNA here is from genome assembly GCF_011039295.1 of Modestobacter sp. KNN46-3. Lineage (NCBI taxonomy): Bacteria > Bacillati > Actinomycetota > Actinomycetes > Geodermatophilales > Geodermatophilaceae > Modestobacter > Modestobacter sp. KNN46-3. The sequence continues at coordinate 6,504 of NZ_JAAKGN010000007.1, forward strand.
CAGCCGGTGCTGCTCATGGTCGTCGTCTCGGCGGTCGCCGCCCTGCTGAGCTCGATCAGCGGCGCCTTCTCCCTGGGCGCCCTGCAGCTGCTCATCTACACCGCGATCTCCTCCGGGCTGGAGACCCCGCTGTCGGCCGGCGTGGAGCTCGGCTTCTTCCTGATCGGGGCGGCGTGGGGGGCCCTCGCCGTGCTGGTGCAGGCGCGCACCGAGCAGCTGGACCCCGACCGGTCCGCCGTGGGGGTGGTGTTCACCCGGGTCGCCGAGCTGCTCGAGGCGATCGGCACCGACCGCACCGAGGAGGCCCGCCGCGAGCTCACCCTGGCGCTGAACGCCGGCTACGACCGGGTCCTCTACGCGCGCAGCCGCTCGGCCGGCCGCAGCCGGGAGCTCGCCGAGCTGGCCGGGGTGCTCAACGCCGCCGCACCGCTGGTGGAAGGCGCGGTGGCCAGTGCCCGGGGCGGGGTGTCGGCCGACTCCCGGGACATCGGGGCCGCGCACGCCCTGGCCACCGCCGTCACCAGCCGCCGGCCGGTGCTGGGCGAACGGCCGCCGCCGGTCGAGGACGCACCCGCGCCGCGCCGGGCGGTCCGGCACGGCCTGCGGCTGGTGTGGAACGTCGTCGGCGACCCGGAGGAGCGGGCCTCGGCGGCGGTGGTGCGCCCCGAGCTGGAGTGGCGGGTGCGGCTGCACGACCTGTTCGACCGCACCGTGGGCAACGCCGACTCCCGGGCGTTCGTCGTCCGGCTCACGCTGTGCATGACGGTCGCCGAGATCGCCCGCCAACTGCTGCCCATCGAGCGGCCCTACTGGGTGCTGCTGACCGTGGCCATCGTGCTCAAGCCCGACTACGGCTCGGTGTTCACCCGCGCGGTCCAGCGCGGGGCGGGCACCCTGCTCGGCGTCCTGATCGGGTCGCTGCTGCTGACCTTCTTGGAGCGGGACGCCTGGGTGCTGCTCCCCCTGGCACTGTCCGCCGGTGCACTGCCGTGGGCCCGCAGCGGCAACTTCGGGCTGTTCTCCGTCTTCCAGACCCCGCTGATCATCCTGCTCCTGGACCTGGCCACGCCCAGTGGAGCCGGGCTGGTCGGTGCCCGGCTGGTCGACACCCTGATCGGCTGCGCGATCGTGCTGGTGTTCGGCTACCTGCTGTGGCCGCAGACCTGGCGGGCCCCGCTGGACGACGCGCTGCGCAGCGCGACCCTGGCGCTGGACCGCTTCGTCGCCGCCGCGTTCACCGAGGGGCCCGAGGCGACCCGGCGAGCCCGCCGGGGCAGCTACCGGGCGCTGACCGAACTGCAGACCCAGCTGCAGCGCCGGCTGGCCGAGCCGCCGCCGATCAGCAGCCGGGCGGCGGCCTGGTGGCCGGTCATCGTGCAGCTGGAACGGACGTCGGACGCCGTCACCGAGGCGGTCATCGCGCTGCGCGCGGGCGAACCGGCCCCCGACCCGGCGCAGGTCGGCGTGCTGCGCAAGGCGATCCGGGAGCTGGAGCGGGACCTGCGCGAACACCGCGCCCCCGACGACGCCGAGATCGACGCCGACGGCGTCCTCGCCCCGGTCGCCCGGGAGGTGGACGCCGCCCGCCGGCTGATCCGGGAGACCACCCCGGGCCGGCGGTCCGGCGTCCGCGGCACCGACGACTGATCCCGGCAAGTCGCTCGCTCACACCGCCGGTTCCCGCTACCGTTCCCGCTCGCCCGGGGTCAGCAGCCGGACGGCATCGCCGTCGCAGGTCCTGCGTGTCGGCTCCGGGCATGCCATGTCAGGGCAGACGTCTGCGGAACGTCCGGGGGTTCGACTCCTCAGGCCGTCCGGCGCACGGTCATCCCGGCGCGACCGGCCTGCGGCACCTCGGTGCCCCCCGTCCGTGCCCGACCGCGCGCCGGACGGTCGCCCCGGCGGGCAGCCGGTCGAGCGAACAGGGAGAGGGCGCCGGTCGTGCGCATCATCGTCGAGGAGTGGGAGCGGGTCCTGGCCTACCGGGACGGTCGCTTCACGGAGGTCCTGGCACCGGGACGGCACCGCCGGGCGCGGCGGCGGCAGCGGTTCGTCCGGGTCACCGTGCGGCCGCGGCTGCTCGTGGTGCCCGGTCAGGAGGTGCTGACCGCCGACGGGCTGACGGTCAAGGTGAGCCTCTTCGCGACCTGCCGGACGGTGGACCCCCGCCGCTGGCACGAGGCGGTCGAGGACGCCGACGCGTTCGTCTACGCAGCGCTGCAGGTGGCGCTGCGCGAGGCGGTCGCCGGGCGGACCCTCGACGAGCTGCTGACCGCCCGGGAGGCCCTGCCGGCGGCGCTGCACGAGCCGGTCGAGGCTCGGGCGGAGGCGGTCGGGGTCACGGTCGAGGACGTCGCCCTGCGCGATGTGATGGTGCCCGCCGAGCTGCGGCGGGCCGCCGCGGAGGTCGCCGCGGCGCGGGCCCAGGGGCAGGCCGCCCTCGAGCGCGCCCGCTCCGCGGTGGCGGCCACCCGGGCACTGGCCAACGCGGCGCGGATGGTCGCCGAGCAGCCGGCGCTGCTCCAGCTGCGGACGCTGCAGGCGGTCGAGGCCGGTGGGGCGACCGTCGTCCTCACCACCACCTCGGCCGGAACCGAGACCGGGGCACGGCCGGTGCCCTGACGTCGCCGACGCCGGCCCGCAGTTGCGGCGTGGGTGTGGGGGTGGGCGCGGCAGGGATCGAACCTGCGACCGCTCGCTTGTAAGGCGAGAGCTCTCCCGCTGAGCTACGCGCCCGTGCGGCCAGGGTAGCGGGAGGTCGCCCGGACCCTGGCCGCCCGAGGGACTGCGGTGGGACGGCGGCTCAGGCCGCGACGAGCTGCCCGACTGCGTCCTTCCAACCCGACTGCGCCCGCGCGTCACCGGGCTGGTTGACCTCGGTGAAGACCAGCGTGCCCCCGGCGTCGACCAGGAACGTGCCGCGCAGCGCCATCCCGGCCCGCTCGTTGAACACCCCGTAGGCCTCCGCGGTCGCCCCGTGCGGCCAGAAGTCCGACAGCAGCGGGAAGGTGAGCCCCTGCTCGGCCTTGAACGCCTTGAGGCTGAAGGTGGGGTCGGTGCTGATGGCGACCACCTGCACCCCGGCGTCGGTGTAGGTGTCCAGGTCATCGCGCAGCTGGCACAGCTCGCCGGTGCAAGTGCCGGAGAAGGCGAACGGGTAGAAGACCACGAGCACCGGCGCCCCCCGCAGCCCGGCCAGGGAGACCACCTGCTTGTCCTGGTCGGGCAGGCTGAACTCGGGGGCGGCGTCGCCGACGGAGAGGGTCATCCCGCGATCGTGCCCCACCTCCGGCGCCGGCGCCGGGTCGAGCTCAGCGGCGGGAGCGGGCTGCCTTCGGGGTGACCAGCCGGATGCCCGACCAGTCCTTGGCCGCGGAGATGCTGGAGGTCTGTGCGAGCCCGGCGGTGGGGGCGGCCTCGGTGACGTCACCGGGCTCGACGTGGCCGGGGCGCCCGGACTTCGGCACGAGCAGCCAGACGACGCCGTCCTCGGCGAGCGAGGCGATCGAGTCGACGAGGGCGTCGATCAGGTCGCCGTCCTCGTCGCGCCACCACAGCAGGACGACGTCGGCCACCTCGTCGGAGTCCTCGTCGACCATCTCGCCGCCCGAGAGCTCGACGACGGAGTCGCGCAGGTCCTCGTCGGCGTCCTCGTCCCAGCCGAGCTCCTGCACGACCATGCCCGGCTTGATCCCCAGCCGGGCAGCCATGCTGGTGCTGCCCGAGTCGACGCTCATCCCTGCTGTTCCTCCGTGTGCTCGGCTGCCCGGTCTGGCCCGGACGGTCTCGTGTGCTGCTGTGCGGTCTTGCGCGCCTCGTCGCGTGGTGCGCCGGTGCGATGGTCCTGGGGGGATGGTGCCCTGTCCTGGCCCAGACTGCCTGGTCGGGACCTCTCGTGGACTCGACCCGACCCCCTCTGCCCGGGTGGAAGGCGGCCCCTGGCGTGCCCGTCCCCCGCGTCTGGCGGGGTCCGGGCCCACGCTGTCCGGGCCACCGTTGCAGCGGAGCGTAGGGCATGGACGGGCAGGCGCAAGGCCCTGACCGGGCGGCACGGCTGCGCCGCCGTCCCGCCTGGCAGGACACGACACGGGGCGGACGTGACGCGCGCCGCCTCGGCAGGAGACGATGGGGGCATGAGCGCAACGCAGCAGTCGGACGGAGACCCCGCCCGCACCCTCGGCAGCCCCCGTGCGGTCATCACCGACGGGCGGGCCAGCCAACTCCCGGACACCGACCCGGAGGAGACCCAGGAGTGGCTGGAGTCCCTCGACGCGGTCGTCGACCACGCCGGTCGGAACCGCGCCCGCTACCTCATGCTCCGCATGCTCGAGCGCAGCCGTGAGCAGCAGGTCGGCGTCCCCGCGCTCCGCAGCACCGATTACATCAACACGATCCCGCCGGAGCAGGAGCCGTGGTTCCCCGGCGACCTGGAGGCCGAGCGGAAGATCCGCCACGCCATCCGCTGGAACGCCGCGATCATGGTGCACCGCGCGCAGCGGCCGAGCATCGGCGTCGGCGGCCACATCTCCTCCTACGCGTCGTCGGCCATGCTCTACGAGGTCGGCTTCAACCACTTCTTCAAGGGCAAGGACCACCCGAGCGGCGGCGACCAGCTCTACTTCCAGGGCCACGCCTCCCCCGGCATCTACGCCCGCGCCTACCTCGAGGGGCGGCTCGACGAGCACCAGCTCGACGGGTTCCGCCAGGAGGTCAGCCACCCCGGCGGCGGGCTGTCGTCCTACCCGCACCCCCGGCTGATGCCGGACTTCTGGGAGTTCCCCACCGTCTCGATGGGGCTCGGCCCGCTGAACGCGATCTACCAGGCGCGGTTCAACCGCTACCTGCACAACCGCGGCATCGCCGACACCGCCGACCAGCACGTGTGGGCCTTCCTCGGCGACGGCGAGACCGACGAGCCGGAGTCGCTCGGCCCGATCGGGCTGGCCGCCCGTGAGGAGCTGGACAACCTCACCTTCGTCATCAACTGCAACCTGCAGCGCCTCGACGGCCCGGTCCGCGGCAACGGCAAGGTCATCCAGGAGCTGGAGTCCTTCTTCCGCGGCGCCGGCTGGAACGTCATCAAGGTGATCTGGGGCCACGGCTGGGACAAGCTGCTGGCCGCCGACCGCGACGGCGCGTTGGTCAACCTGATGAACTCCACGCCCGACGGTGACTACCAGACCTACAAGTCCGAGGACGGCGCCTTCGTCCGCGAGCACTTCTTCGGCCGCGACCCGCGCACCCGCAAGCTGGTCGAGGGCATGACCGACGACGAGGTCTGGCAGCTCGCCCGCGGCGGCCACGACTACCGCAAGGTCTACGCCGCCTACAAGGCCGCGATGGACCACAAGGGCCAGCCGACGGTCATCCTGGCCAAGACCATCAAGGGCTACACCCTGGGCAGCCACTTCGAGGGCCGGAACTCCACGCACCAGATGAAGAAGCTGACCGCCGAGGACCTGGTGGGCTTCCGCGACCGGCTGGAGATCCCGATCCCCGACGAGCAGCTGGACAAGACGCTGCCGCCCTATTACAAGCCCGACCCGGACTCCCCCGAGATGCAGTACATGCTCGAGCGGCGCCGTCAGCTGGGTGGCTCGATCCCGCGTCGCCGGTCGGAGCACAAGCCACTGAAGACGCCGGAGGACAAGGCCTTCGACGTCCTCAGGCGCGGCTCGGGCAAGCAGGAGGTGGCCACCACCATGGCCTTCGTCCGGCTGCTCAAGGAGCTGATCAAGGACAAGGAGCTCGGCCCGCGCTTCGTGCCGATCATCCCCGACGAGGCCCGCACCTTCGGGATGGACTCGCTCTTCCCGACGCAGAAGATCTACAACCCGCACGGGCAGAACTACACGTCGGTCGACCGCGAGCTGATGCTGGCCTACAAGGAGTCCAAGCAGGGACAGATCCTGCACGAGGGGATCAACGAGGCCGGCTCCACGGCGTCGTTCACCGCCGCGGGCACCTCCTACGCCACGCACGGCGAGGCGATGATCCCGATCTACATCTTCTACTCGATGTTCGGGTTCCAGCGCACCGCCGACTCGATCTGGGCGGCCGCCGACCAGATGACCCGCGGGTTCCTGCTGGGCGCCACCGCCGGCCGGACGACGCTGAACGGTGAGGGCCTGCAGCACGAGGACGGGCACTCGCTGCTGCTGGCCGCGACCAACCCCGCCGTCGTCACCTACGACCCCGCGTTCTCCTACGAGGTCGGGCACATCACCAAGGACGCCCTGGCGCGGATGTACGGCAACGACCCGGGCGCTCCGCTCGGTGGGCACCGCGACCCGAACGTCATGTACTACCTGACGATCTACAACGAGCCCTACCGGCAGCCGGCCGAGCCCGAGGGCCTGGACGTGTCCGGTCTGCTGGCCGGCATGTACCGCTACGCCGAGGGCCCGCAGACCGAGGGGCCCAAGGCGCAGGTGCTCGCCTCCGGGGTGGCCGTCCCGTGGGCGCTGCGGGCCCAGGAGCTGCTGGCGGACGACTGGGGGGTGTCGGCCGACGTGTGGTCGGTGACCTCGTGGACCGAGCTGCGCCGCGAGGCGCTCGAGGCCGACGAGTGGAACCTGGTGCACCCGGCCGAGGAGCCGAAGGTCCCCTTCGTCACCCAGCGGCTCAGCGGCACCGAGGGCCCGATCGTGGCCGTGTCGGACTGGATGAAGGCCGTTCCGGACCTGATCGCGCCGTTCGTCCCCGGTGGGCTGGCCAGCCTGGGCACCGACGGGTTCGGGCTCTCCGACACCCGACCGGCGCTCCGGCGGCACTTCCACGTCGACGCCGAGGCGGTCGTCGTCCGCACCCTGGCCTCGCTGGCCCAGCGCGGGGAGATCGACCGCGACGTCGTCCGTCAGGCGCTGGAGAAGTACCAGGAGCGCGACGAGCAGGCCGCTCCGGAGGAACAGCGCACGGACGACCACCCCGCCACCTGACCCCCGCGGCCACCGGCCGGCAACGATCAGGTGACCCGACCGAAGACGGTCCCCCCGCAGCAACGCTGGTGCGGGGGGACAGTCGGTGATCAGGTCACCTGATCACCGCTGACGCGCGTGGCGTCAGCCGGCGAGGGCCTGGGCCGCCATGAAGGCGTACATCGCCACCCCGGCCGGCAGGGCGTCCTCGTCGAAGACGACCAGGTCGGAGTGGTTGCCCGGGGCCGTCGCCGGGTCGAGCTCCGGCGGGCAGGCGCCCAGGAAGGCCATCGCGCCGGGCACCTGCTCCAGCACGTAGGAGAAGTCCTCGGCACCCATCAGCGGCGCTGCCATGACGGTGCTGGCCTGCTCACCCAGCAACTGCGCGGCCGCCGCGGTCACCTGGGCGGCCACCTCGCCGTCGTTGACGGTCACCGGGTAGCCCTCGACCCGGATGAACTCCGCCCGCAGGTCGTGGGCGGCGGCGACGTGCTCGGCGACCCGCTGCACCGAGGCCAGGACGTCGGCCCGCCGCTCCGGCGAGAGGGTGCGGATCGTGCCGTCCATGACCGCGAACGGCGGGATGATGTTGTCCTTGGTGCCCGCCTCCAGGTGCCCGACGGTGACCACGGCCGGGTCGAAGACGTCGACCCGGCGGGTGACCATCGCCTGCAGCGCCAGCACGATCTCGGCGGCGACCGGCACCGGGTCGGCGGCCAGGTGCGGGGTGGATGCGTGCCCGCCGCGCCCGTGCACGGTGATCCGGAACTGGTCGGCCGAGGCCATCATGGCGCCGGCCCGCACGTTGATCGTGCCGGTCGGGAACACCGTGGAGATGTGCAGCGCGAACGCGCCGCTGACCGGGGCATCGGGGACGACGTCGAGCAGCCCCTCCTCCAGCATGAAACGGGCGCCGTGGTGGCCCTCCTCCCCCGGCTGGAACATGAACACCACCTGCCCGGCCAGGCTGTCCCGGCGCTCGGCGAGCAGCCGCGCGGCGCCGGCCAGCATCGCCACGTGGGTGTCGTGCCCGCAGGCGTGCATCGCCCCGGGCACCTCGGAGGCGAACGGCAGACCGGTGGCCTCGGTCAGCGGGAGCGCGTCCATGTCCCCGCGCAGCAGGTACGTGGGGCCGGGGCGACCGCCGCGCAGCACCCCGACCACCGAGGTCGTGCTGGTGCCGGTGGTCAGCTCGATCGGCAGGTCCCCGAGCGCGGCCAGCACCATCGCCTGGGTCGCCGGGAGCTGCAGGCCGACCTCGGGCTGGCGGTGCAGCCGGCGGCGCAGGTCCACGGTGCGGTCGGCGTCGGCGCGGGCGGCGGCGAGCAGGTCAGGGGCGAGGGATGCGTCGGCAGGCATGCGGCCAGTCTGTAGCAGGGCTCAGCACCTGCACCAGGTCAGTCGGCCCAGGCCGGCCGGGCGGCGTCCAGTTGCCAGACCAGGACGGTGGCCGGGCCCTCGACCGGCCCGGCCCCCGGTTCCACGGTCACCTCGCCGTCCCGGGCGAGCACCCGCAGCCCGGGTGGCACCTCGGCGCCGGCCTCCCCCAGCCAGAGCCGGGCGTCGGGCCGGCCGAGGTCCACCCACCCGGTCGGCCGGAGCAGGACGTCGTGCGCCGGCTGCGCCCCGGGGTCGGCGGCCCGCAGGTACGTCTGGACGACGTGCGCTCCCCCGACGCCGGCCACCTCGTCGTGCTCCAGCCCACGGCCGGCGCGCAGGACGGCGACGTCACCGGCCCCCAGCACGGCCTCACGCCCCCAGGCATGCCGCAGCGAGCCGGCCAGCACGACCGCCACCACGTCGACGTCGGTGTGGGCGTGCCGCCCGTAACCGGTCGCCGCGCCGAGCCGGTCGTCGGCCATCCGCAGCAGCGGGCCCAGCGACCCGTCCTGGGGGGCCAGCAGTACCCGGGAGTCCAGCCCGCTCATCGGCGGGCCCCCGGACGGGCGGCGGGGACGGGGTGACCCGGAGGAGCGGTGTGCACCGCTCCACGATCCCTGACGCGGGGTGCGCCGTGACAGGCTGGTGGGATGGGAGCAGGTCCGGTGCGCACACAGCCCTCGGAGGCGACGTTGCGCCGGCTCGAGCGCTCCTCGGGAGCCCTGGCCACCCAGGCGGTGGCCCGGATGGACGAGGAGCTGTCCTGGTTCCGGGCGATGCCTGCCAGCCAGCGGTCCTGGGTCACCCTGGTCGCGCAGGCCGGCATCGCCTCGCTGGTCGAGTGGTGCCGCAACCCCGGCCGGCCGCCGCGGCTGACCGGAGAGGTCTTCGGCGCCGCCCCCCGCGAGCTGATGCAGGCCGTGCCGCTCAAGCGCTCGGTCGACCTGATCAAGGTGACCGTCGAGGTGGTCGAGGACCGGGTCGAGCAGGTCGCCGAGCCCGGCGACGCCGACCGGCTGCGGCTGACCGTGCTGCAGTTCAGCCGGGAGATCGCCTTCGCCGCGGCCCACGTCTACGCGAGCTTCGCCGAGAACCGCGGCGCGTGGGACGCCCGGCTGGAGGCGCTGGTCGTCGACGCCCTGGTCCGCGGTGACCGCTCCGACGAGCTGCCCGGCCGGGCCGCGGCCCTCGGCTGGACGGAGACCGAGCCGGTCGTCGTCCTGGTCGGTTCGGCACCGCCGGGTGAGGACGACGCCCGCGCCGCCGTCCGCCGGGCGGCCCGGTCGCTGGGCTGCGAGGTGCTCGTCGGGGTGCACGCCGACGAGCTGGTCGTCGTCCTCGGCGGTGCCGCCGACCTGGCCCAGATCACCTCCCGGGTGTGCCGAGAGTTCGGCCCCGGCCCGGTGGTGCTCGGCCCGCGGGTCGACTCGCTGGCCCACGCCGGGGAGTCCGCGACCGTGGCCCTGGCCGGGCTGCGCGCCGCTGCGGCGTGGCCCGGCGCGCCCCGGCCGGTCGAGGCCGAGGACCTGCTGCCCGAGCGGGCGCTGGACGGCGATCCCCTGGCCCGTTCCGCACTGGCCGACCGGGTGGTGGCGCCCCTGCAGGCGGCCGGCGCCGAGGTGCTGGAGACCGTGCGCACCGTGCTGGGCAACGGGGGCAACCTCGAGGCCACCGCCCGGGCGCTGTTCGTGCACACCAACACCGTGCGGTACCGGCTCAAGCGGGCCGCCGAGCTCACCGGCTACTCGGCCACCGACCCGCGGGGAGCCTGGACTCTGCAGTTGGCACTGGCCCTCGCGCAGCTCGAGGGTGGCCGCTCCCTCTGGCACTGAGGGGCCACCTGTTGTGGTCTCTCGGCCCGACACGCGGCCTCGCAGTCGGGTTGCCGGGCCCTCATTTGGAGGGATCCTCCAAGAAGAGGCCGTGGATCTTCGTGGGCGATGCCAGCCCGTGGAGGCCCCCGGGCTGGCACGGTGGACGCGTGTTGGCCGTTCTCGCCCCCGGACAGGGTGCACAGAAGCCCGGGATGCTCACCGACTGGCTCGAGCTCCCCGGCGCCGAGTCCTTCTTCCGCTGGGCCGGTGCGATCGCCGACGCCGACCTCCTGGAGCTCGGCACCACCGGTGACGCCGAGGCCATCAAGGACACCGCGGTCACCCAGCCGCTGGTCGTCGCGATGAGCCTGTTCATCGCCCGCGAGCTCGGTGGGATGCCCGGTCCGGTGGTGCACTCCCCGCACGCCGGGCGGGACGTCGTGATCACCGGGCACAGCGTCGGCGAGCTGACCGCCGCTGCACTGGCCGGTGTCCTCTCCGTCGAGGCGGCGATCGCGCTGACCGCCGTCCGCGGCCGGGCCATGGCCCGCTCCTGCGCGCAGACCCCGACCGGGATGTCCGCCGTCCTCGGTGGTGACCCCGACGAGGTGCTCGCCGCCCTCGAGCAGCACGGTCTGGTGCCGGCCAACCGCAACGGTGGTGGGCAGATCGTCGCCGCCGGTCCGCTCGACGGCCTGGCCGCCCTGAAGGCGGACCCGCCGGCCAAGGCGCGGATCATGCCGCTGTCGGTGGCCGGGGCGTTCCACACCCACCACATGGCCTCCGCCCGCGGGGAGCTCGAGGCGCTGATCGGTGGGCTCCGCCCGGCCGACCCGAGCCGGCTGCTGCTCTCCAACGCCGACGGCGCCGCGGTCGACAACGGCGCCGAGGTGCTCTCCCGGCTGGTCAGCCAGGTGACCAGCCCGGTCCGCTTCGACGCCTGCCTGGCCACCCTGCGCGACCTCGGGGTCACCGCCGTCCTGGAACTGCCGCCCGCCGGCGCACTGGCCGGCCTGGCCAAGCGCGAGTGGAAGGGCTCGGACATCGAGGTGCTGGCGCTGACCAGCCCCGCCGACCTGGACCGCGCCCGCGAGCTGATCGCCGCCGAGCGCGGCCGGGCCGAAGCCGAGCACTCCCCCGACTGGCGCGTCGTGGTCTCCCCCGTCCGGGGCACCGTGCGCCCGGCGGAGGTCCCCGAGGGCACCCGCCTCCCTGCCGGCAGCCCGCTGGGCTCCGTGCAGAGCCGGCGCGAGGAGGTCAACGTCTCCACCGGCTACGACGGCGTCCTCGCCGAGTGGCTCGTGCACGACGGCGACCTCGTCGACGCCGGTGACCCGATCGCCCGTCTCTACCCGGAGGTGTCCGCGTGACCACCATCAAGCTGCGGGAAGGAGCCCCCGGCGCGAGCATCCTCGGCCTGGGCTCCTACCGCCCCCGCCGCCGGGTGACCAACGACGAGCTCGCCCAGGTGATGGACACCAACGACGAGTGGATCCAGTCCCGGGTCGGCATCGCCGAGCGCCGCTGGGCGTCGGAGGACGAGACGCTGGTCGACATGTCCATCGCCGCCGGCGGCAAGGCGCTGGCGGCGAGCGGGCTGGCGCCGGACCAGATCGACCTGGTCATCGTGGCCAGCGCCAGCCTGACCGCGCCGATCCCGGGCATCGGCCCGCAGGTCGCGCACCGGCTGGGCATCCCGCGCCCCGGCGCCTTCGACCTCAACGCCGGCTGCGCCGGCTTCTGCTACGCGCTCAGCGTGGCCAACGACGCCATCCGCACCGGCGAGGCCACCAACGTGCTGGTGGTCGGGGTCGAGCGGCTCTCCGACGTCACCGACCAGACCGACCGCAGCACCGCGGTGATCTTCGCCGACGGCGCCGGGGCCGCCGTCCTGGGGCCCACCGACGAGCCGGGCATCGGCCCGGTCGCCTGGGGCAGCGACGGCGACCAGTACACCGCCATTGAGATCGCGGCCGGCCGCTCGACCATGACGATGGCCGGTCAGGCCGTCTACCGCTGGGCCACCACGAAGCTGACCCAGACGCTCATCGAGGCGATGGAGAAGGCCGGCGTCACCGCCGCCGACATCGACGTCTTCGCCCCACACCAGGCCAACCTGCGGATCATCGAGTCGATGGCCAAGAAGCTCGGCTTCGGCGAGGACACCGTGATCGCCCGGGACGTCGTCCAGTCGGGCAACACCTCGGCCGCCTCCGTCCCGCTGGCGCTCACCGCGCTGATGGAGTCCGGTGAGGCCAAGTCCGGTGACCTGGCCCTGGTGCTCGGCTACGGCGCCGGGCTCACCTTCGCCGGTCAGGTGCTGCGCCTCCCCTGAGGCGCGCGACCGACCGGCCACAGACCCCCGGGACACCCGTCCCGGACGAGGCGGAGACCCTCCCGGGCCCCCGCCACCCATGCCACAGAGAGGACCCCGCGTGCCCAGCACCGCAGACATCCAGGCCGGTCTCGCCGAGATCCTGGAGGAGGTGGCCGGGGTCGCCCCCGCCGACGCCACCCCCGAGAAGTCCTTCACCGACGACCTCGACGTCGACTCGCTGTCGATGGTCGAGATCGCCACCGCCGTCGAGGACAAGTTCGGCGTGGCGATCCCGGACGACGAGCTCGCCAACATCAAGACCGTCGGCGACGCGATGTCGTTCATCGAGAAGAACCAGGGCTGAGGGAGGACCACCCTTCCGGCCACGCCGCCAGCTCGGCGCGGGCCCCTGAAGGGTGGCCGACCAGCTCCACCCCCCGGCCGTCCGGCCAGACCCAGCTACTCCCAGGAGGAACGTCCATGAGCACCCCCACCGCTGACGTCGTCGTCACCGGGCTCGGCGCCACCACGCCCCTCGGTGGCGACGTGGCCTCCACCTGGGAGGCGCTGCTGGCCGGCCGGTCCGGGGTCAGCCGGATCACCGACGACTGGGCCAAGGACTTCTCGGCCCAGCTCGTCGCCCGGCTGTCCACCGAACCGGCCGACGTGCTGGACCGGGTGCGGATCCGACGGCTGGACCGCAGCCAGCAGGTCGCCGTGATCGCCGCCGAGGAGGCCTGGCGTGACGCTGCCGGCGCCGACTCCGGCGTCGCCCCCGAACGGATCGCCGTCGTCTTCGGCACCGGCATCGGCGGCGCGGTCACCCTGCTCGACCAGGACGACATCCTGGAGGCCAAGGGCCCCAAGCGGGTCTCCCCCTTCACCATTCCGATGCTGATGCCCAACGGCCCCGCCGCTGCGGTCGGGCTCGCGGTGGGCGCCAAGGCCGGCGTGCACGCCCCGGTCAGCGCCTGCGCATCCGGCGCCGAGGCCATCCGCTGGGGGCTGGACCTGCTCCGCCTGGGCCGCGCCGACATGGTCGTCGTCGGCGGCACCGAGGCCTGTGTGCACCCGCTGCCGATGGCCGGCTTCTCGGCCATGCGCGCGATGAGCACCCGCAACGACGAGCCCGAGCGCGCCTCCCGCCCGTTCGACAAGGGCCGCGACGGGTTCGTGCTCGGCGAGGGCGCTGCCGCCCTCGTCCTGGAGCGCGCCGACGCAGCCAAGGCGCGCGGCGCCAGGATCCACGCCCGGCTGGCCGGTGCCGGAGGCACCGCCGACGGCTACGACCTCGTCGCCCCGCACCCCGAGGGTGAGGGCGCCGGGCGGGCGATCGCCGCCGCCATCCGGGACGCCGGGCTGACCCCGGCCGACATCGGCCATGTCAACGCCCACGCCACCTCCACCCCGATCGGCGACACCGCCGAGGCCTCGGCGATCCACGACGCCATCGGTGACCACACGCTGGTCACCGCCACCAAGAGCCAGACCGGGCACCTGCTCGGCGCGGCCGGTGCGCTGGAGTCGGTGTTCTCGATCCTGGCGCTGCGCGAACAGATCGTGCCGGCGACCGCCAACCTCGACGACCCCGACGACAACGCCGCCGTCCAGGCCCTCGACATCGTCCGCCGCGAACCGCGGAAGGCGACCTTCTCCGCCGCACTGAACGACTCGTTCGGCTTCGGCGGCCACAACATGGCCCTGGTGTTCACGACGGCGTGACGCAGGACCCCGCTGCCCTCCACCACATGCGACCTCGCAGCGGGCCCTGCAGCGCGGCCGCACCCTCCCGACCCGCGCTTCGAGGAGTTGCTCATGACCACCGTCTCCGCCGCACCGCCGACCACTCCCACCATCGACCCGCGGGACCCCGAGGACCGGCTCGCCCGGTTCTTCGACCCCGGCTCGATGCAGTTGCTGACGGCTCGGGACACCTCGGGGGCGCTCGCCGCCCGGGGCACCGTGGCCGGCTCCCCCGCCGTCGCCTACTGCACCGACGCCACGATCATGGGCGGTGCCATGGGCCTGGACGGCTGCCGGCACATCGTCGACGCGATCGACACCGCCCTGCGGGAGCGGGTGCCGGTCGTCGGGATCTGGCACTCGGGTGGGGCGCGGCTGGCCGAGGGCGTCACCGCCCTGCACGCGGTCGGTGAGGTGTTCGCCGCGATGGTGCGCGCCTCGGGGCGGGTGCCCCAGGTCTCCGTCGTCCTCGGCCCGGCCGCGGGTGGGGCGGCCTACGGGCCGGCGCTGACCGACCTGGTGATCATGGGCCCGGCCGGGCGGGTCTTCGTGACTGGCCCGGACGTCGTCCGCTCGGTCACCGGTGAGGTCGTCGACCAGGAGCAGCTGGGTGGCCCGGACACCCACGGCCGGCGCTCCGGTGTCGTGCACGTGGTCACCGACACCGAGGCCGAGGCGCTGGAGACCGCGCGCCAGGCCGTCGACCTGCTCGCCGCCCAGGGCACCTTCGCCCCGGCCGCCGAGGAGCCCACCGTCGACCTGATGGCCCTGCTGCCCGAGCAGCGCAACCGGGCCTACGACGTCAAGCCGCTGGTCGCCTCGCTGCTGGACGGCCCCGGGCTCGAGCTGCACCCGCGGTTCGCGCCCAACGTGGTGACCACGCTGGGCCGGCTGGCCGGCCGGACGGTGGGCGTGATCGCCAACAACCCGCTGCGGCTGGGTGGCTGCCTGGACTCCGCGTCGGCGGAGAAGGCGGCCCGGTTCGTGCGGATGTGCGACGCCTTCGGGGTGCCGCTGGTCGTGTTGGTCGACGTCCCCGGCTACCTGCCGGGTGTCGGCCAGGAGTGGGACGGCGTGGTGCGCCGCGGCGCGAAGCTGCTGCACGCGTTCGCCGAGGCCGTGGTGCCGCGGGTGACGCTTGTGACCCGCAAGTCCTACGGCGGCGCCTACATCGCGATGAACGCCCGTTCGCTGGGCGCCACCGCCGTGTTCGCCTGGCCGGGCGCCGAGGTGGCCGTGATGGGCGCGAAGGCCGCCGTCGGCATCCTGCACCGCAAGAAGCTCGCCGCTGCCCCGCCCGGGGAGCGGGAGGCGCTGCACGCCCAGCTGGCCGCAGAGCACGAGCGGATCGCCGGCGGGGTCAACCGCGCCCGGGAGATCGGCGTCGTCGACGAGGTCGTGGAGCCGACGCAGACCAAGCGCCGGCTGGTCGCCGCGCTGGCGGAGGCGCCCTCCGGCCGGGGAGCGCACGGCAACATCCCGCTCTGAGCCCAGCACGTACAGCGGCCCGGCCCCCTCCGCAGAGGGGGCCGGGCCGTCGTGCGTCGTGGGCCCCTTGGATCAGGTGACCTGATCGTGGGGGGACCTACCGCGCGGTCTGCCGTGGGGTGGGTGCCCACACGGTGCGGGAGGACGAGCAGACGGCGGTCGAGTCAGGACGCCGTCCGCTCCCACTGCCCGCCGCGCTCACGAGCGTGGCGAGCAGGTCCTCAGACGACCTGGTGCAGCCAGGTGGCCGGGGTGGCGTCGCCGGCGTAGCGGTAGGCCTCGAGGTCGGCGTCCCACGCCGAACCGAGCAGGGCGTCGACGCCGTGCCGGAAGGCCTCCACCGAGGTGGCGGTCGCGGCCAGGTGCCGCAGCTGCTGCTCGCTGATGACCAGGTCGCCGTTGGCGCTGACCGGCGACCGGTGCACGCCGCGCCCGGGCACGTAGGACATGCGCTCGCCGTCGTTGCCGTGGCTGGCCTCTTCGGTGACCTCGAAGCGCAGCATCGGCCACTGCTTGAGGGCAGCGACTAGCTTGGCCCCCGTGCCGGGTGCGCCCGTCCAGGCGATCTCGGCACGGTAGGCCCCGTGCGCCACGGGCTGGTCAGCCCACGACAAAGACACCGGCGCGCCGAGGACGCTCTCGAGCGCCCATCCGACGTGCTGGCAGAGCGCCTTCGGGCACGCGTGCACGAAGATGACACCCTGGGTTGACCGTCGCTGCACGGCGCACCTCCATCGACTCGACTGGTTCGTCTTCCCCAACGGACCTGTCGCGCGATGACTGCATTCGTACCTCGGCGGCTCCAGGAGCAACCGATCGACAGTTTGCCTGATCGTGACCTTGCTGCGCCAGTGCGGAGCGGTGCAGATGAGACGTCTGGGACTGGAGTGGTCCAACGAGGCGGATGATCCAGCAGGTCAGGGCGTCGATTGGCGCGACACGTGGACATTCTGGGCCGAGAATGTCCATGGTGTCGGCGGCGCCTGCGCCGATCCCCGGCCCCTGCGAGGATCCCCGCATGCCGCGGACCCGGTCCCTGCCCCTCGCGCTGTGCGCCAGCATCTCATCACTGGCGCTCGTCGCCGGCTGCGGCGCGGACGGCAGCGCGGCAGAGGAGGAGGCCGAGGCCTCGGTCGGGCCCGCGGTGCCGGCGTACGTCAGCCGTCCCGACCTCACCGCCCCCGACATCGAGGTCACCACGGCGGCCGCCGCACCGGAGGCGGACGGGTCGGTCGTCCTGCTCGGGCCGAAGAGCGAGGGCGCGCCGCTCAACGGGGTGCTGATCGTCGACGAGACGGGTGAGCCGATCTGGATCCACCCGACCGAGAGCCGCAGCTACGACGTCCGCGTGCAGGAGCTCGACGGCGAGCCGGTGCTGACCTGGTGGCAGGGCACCAGCCCGGTGGTCGGGATGGGGCTCGGGGAGTTCGTCGTCGTCGACGACTCCTACCGGGAGATCGCCACGATCACCACCGGCGACGACGTCGAGCCGGGCCAGGCCGACATCCACGAGGGTCGGCTCACCTCCGACGGCACCGCGCTGATCGCCGCCTACGTCAAAGAGCAGATCGACCTCACCCCGGTCGGCGGCCCCGAGGACGGCTGGGTGTGGGACAACGTCGTCCAGGAGGTCGACGTCGACACCGGTGAGGTGCTGTTCTCCTGGCGGTCGCTGGACCACGTGCCACTGGAGGCGACCAAGAGCGAGTTCTCCGACGACGGCGGCACCGAAGAGGAGCCGTTCGACTACTTCCACGTCAACTCGGTCGCCGAGGACGCCGACGGGTCGCTGCTGATCTCGGCGCGGAACACCTGGGGGGTCTACGACGTCGACCGGGAGTCCGGCGAGGTGCTGTGGACCCTGGGCGGCGAGGAGAGCGACTTCGACCTCGGTGACGGGGTGGAGTTCGCCTGGCAGCACGACGCGGAGCGGCAGGCCGACGGCACGCTGACGCTGTTCGACAACCAGTCCGAACCGGACATCGGCCCGACCTCGCGGGGGCTGCGACTCGCGCTCGACGAGCAGGCCAAGACCGCGACGATGGTGACCGAGTACCTGCCGCCCGACCCCGACCGACTGGCCGGCAGCCAGGGCAGCCTGGAGGTGCTGCCGAACGGCAACGTGTTCATCGGGTGGGGGTCGCGGCCGTACTACTCGGAGTTCGACGCCGACGGCACGCTGCTCTGGGACGCCGCGCTGGGCAGCGGCGACAACTACCGCGCGTACCGAGCCGAGTGGAGCGCGACGCCGGCGGACCCGCCGGACGCGGTGCTGGAGGACGGCGCCGTGTACGTCAGCTGGAACGGTGCGACCGAGGTGGCCTCCTGGCGGCTGGTCGCCGGGGAGGACGAGGTGGCAGCCGAGGCCGGGGAGCCGGTCGCCCGGTCCGGGTTCGAGACCCGACTGCCGGTGGACGGCGACCCGGCGTACCTGGCCGTCGAGGCGCTGGACGCCGAGGGGCGCGTGCTGGGCAGCACCGTGCCGAGCGACTGAGCGCGACCGCTAGCGTGAACGCCCTGGGGCGGTAGCTCAGCCGGTCAGAGCATGGGACTCATAATCCCTGGGTCGTGGGTTCGAGCCCCACCCGCCCCACCACGTTGACCAGCACCTTTGCAGGACGCACCGCGCCCGCGGCGGACCGCGACGGTGGGTGCGCGGGGCAGGTTGCGGTGTGCCTGCCGGATGGTCGCCGGCGACGACCCGCGGTCGGCGCCCACGGCATCGCCTCAACGCCTGGGGCAGCCCCGACGAAGGCCGTCGGCCGATCTCGTCCTCCTGGACGTCTCGCCGTCCTCCGGGCAGCACCTGTTCCTGTCGGCCTTCCGCCGCACCGCCATCAGCGCGGGCCACCCCGGCTGAGCCCGACATGGCGCCCGGTCCTCGGCACACCGGTGTGGCCCGACACCGAATGGGCCCCCGCACCCGTCACCGTCTCACCCTGACGAGCGCTCCGCTTTCTCCCGGACCCAGCCGATACCTCTATCGCCACCCGTCCGGGCGTGGCTCACCCCCACGCCTGAACAGGACCCCCCATGTCGCTCTCCCCCACCCGCCGAGCTGCCGCCGTCGGCGCGCTCGCACTGGCCACCCTCCTCACCGGCTCCACCGTCGCGAACGCGGCCCGCGAGGACCGCCCGACCGCCGTCACCAGCGCTGGGTCCGACGTCCAGGTCACCACCGAGGGTCCGCGGGGCCAAGCCAACAAGAAGCCCAAGGCCACCGAGTCGCCCGCGCCCACCACCAGCGCACCCGTGGAGGAGCCGCCTCCCGCCACGACGTCGCCGGCGCCCACCGCCGCACCCACCGCGGCACCCACCGCGGCACCGGAGCCGACACCGACACCGGCGCCCGAGCCGACACCCACGCCGACACCCGAGCCGACCGCGGAACCGACTGCGAAACCGGAGCCGGTCGCCGCCGGCCGCGGACCCGCCGGGAACACCGTGCTGTGGTCCGACGACTTCGAGAGCGGCCTCGACTGCGGCGTGTGGGTGCACGTCCAGAACCACGAGACCGCGGCGTCGTCCAGCCTGTGCCCCGGGTGGGCGTCGGAGGGCTCGCCCACCCGCACGACGTTCCCCGTCATCGACGGGAACCGGGTCGCCCGCTTCGAGCTGCGCCAGGGCGACCGGTCCGCCGGCGGAGAGCGCTCCGAGCTGTCCCCCTCCTCCGCCGACAGGTCGGCCACCGCCCTCACCGAGGGCTTCGAGGGCTGGTTCCAGCAGCGGCTCATGGTCGACCCGTCCATGGAGCAGGAGCAGAACGGCCGGTTCTACATCCTGACCCAGTGGCACACCGGGATCTCCTCCCCCGCCATCACCCTGGGCCTGTCCGACGACAACGACCTGCTCCTCCGCGTCGGCATGGAGGGCAAGAGCCAGGTCCTGCTGCCCGCCGGTGAGTTCCGGCTCGGCGAGTGGTTCGACGTGAACGTGCACTTCGTGATGTCCAACGACCCGGCCACGGGCGGGGCCGAGGCCTGGGTCGACGGCGTGCAGCGCGCCGGCTGGCAGTACGGCCGCACGATGATGGACTCCGGGTCCTACCTGAAGATCGGCCAGTACCGCGACTCGCAGCCCACCACCGGGATCACCTACGTCGACGACGTCGTGCTCTCCACCAACCGCTGACCCCCGCCCATGCCCACCGACGAACTCGGCGGGTCAGCTCCCGGACGTGCCCTGCAGGACGTCGGCGCGCGGGGCGGTGTGGTGGCGGCCCATCGGGAGCATGAGCGGCTTGCCCGAGGTCGGGTCCACGATCACCTGGCTGTCCAGGCCGAACACCGCGCGCACGCACTCCTCGGTGAGCACGTCCTCCGGGGTGCCGGCGGCGTGGATCTGTCCGCCCGACAGCGCGACCAGGTGGTCGGCGTAGCGGGCGGCCAGGTTGAGGTCGTGCAGCACCATCACGATCGTCGTCCCGCGGGTCCGGTTCAGGTCGGTCAGCAGGTCGAGCACCTCGATCTGGTGCGCGACGTCCAGGAACGTGGTGGGCTCGTCGAGCAGCAGCAGGTCGGTCTGCTGGGCCAGCGCCATCGCGATCCACACCCGCTGGCGCTGCCCGCCGGAGAGCTCGTCGACGGCCCGGTCGGCCAGCGGCGTCGTCTCCGTGGCGTCGAGGGCGGCCGCCACCGCGGCGTCGTCCTCCTTGCTCCACCGGGAGAACACCCGCTGGTGCGGGTGCCGCCCCCGGCCGACGAGGTCGGCGACCGTGATCCCCTCCGGCGCGATCGGCGATTGCGGCAGCAGACCGAGCGTGCGGGCCAGCTCCTTGGCCGGCAGCCGGTGCACCGCCTTGCCGTCGAGCAGCACCCGACCGCTGCGCGGGGCCAGCAGCCGCGACATCGAGCGCAGCAGCGTCGACTTCCCGCAGGCGTTCGCCCCGACGACCGCGGTGATCCGCCCCGGCGGCACCAGCAGGTCCAGGCCCTCGATGACGGTGCGCTCGCCGTAGGCGAGCGTGAGGTCCTCGGCTGCCAGCGAGTGGGTGGCGGTCACAGGGAGCCTCCGGTGCGATTGCTGCGGACGATCAGGTAGATGAGGTAAGGCGCCCCGAGCACGCCGGTGATCACGCCGACCGGGTAGCGGGTGCCGAACGCGTACTGGCCACACAGGTCGGCCACGAGCACGAGGAGCGCCCCGACCAGCGCCGCGGGCACCAGCAGCGAGCCGTTCGGCCCCACGAGCCGGGCCGCGATCGGGCCCGCCAGGAACGACACGAACGCGATCGGACCACACGCGGCGGTGGCGAAGGCCAGCAGGGCGACCGCGGCGACGATCGCGATGATCCGGGTGCGCTCCACGCGGACGCCCAGCGCGGAGGCGGTGTCGTCGCCCAGCTGCAGCGCGGAGAGGTTCCGCGTCTGCCCGAGCAGGACCGGCCCGAACACCAGCAGCGCCACCAGGGCCGGCACGGTGGCCTCCCAGGTGCTGCCGTTGAGGCTGCCGGTCAGCCAGCGCAGCGCCTCCGCGAAGTCCCACGCCCCGGCCTTCGACAGCACGTAGGAGGTGATGCTCTTGGACATGGCGGCGACGCCGATGCCGATCAGGATCAGCCGGGTGCCGGCCACGCCGTCCTTGAACGCCAGCATGTAGATCAGCAGCGCCACCCCGAGCGCCGACACGATCGCGGTGATCGAGACCGCCGTGCCGGACCAGCCCAGGATCACGATCGCGAAGGCCGCCGCGGCGCTGGCCCCCGAGGTGATGCCGATGACGTCGGGGCTGGCCAGCGGGTTGCGCAGCATCGTCTGGAACGTGACACCGGCCAGGCCGAAGCTGAGCCCGGCCACCACCGCGAGGACGGCGCGCGGCAGCCGCAGCGTCCCGACCGTGAAGGACGCCCCGGGGACGTCGGAGCCCAGGACGACGCGGAGCACGTCCCCGGGCGGGTAGAAGGTGCGCCCCACCATCAACGTCACCGCGAAGGCGACCACGACGGCGAGCGCGAGCAGGGTGATCACCAGCCGCCGGCGCGCAGCACGGCGGACGCGCCCCCGGGCGACGGTGTCGACGGTCGAGGGCAGTGGGGTGACGACGGCGGTCACAGCTCGCGCACCTTCTGCCGGCGGACGATCGCGATGAAGAACGGGGCGCCGATGATCGCGGTGAGGATGCCGACGTCCAGTTCGGTCGGGCGGGCCACGATCCGGCCGAGCACGTCGGCGCCGGTCAGCAGGCACGCGCCGGCGATCGCGGAGAAGGGCAGCAGCCAGCGGTGATCGACGCCCACCAGCAGCCGGCACAGGTGCGGGACGACGAGCCCGACGAACCCGATCGGCCCGGCGACCGCGGTGGCGGCGCCGCACAGCAGGACCGACCCGAGCGCGGCCACGCCCCGGGCGAGGGTGACCCGTTCGCCGAGGCCGGCGGCGAGCTCGTCGCCCAGCGCGAGGGAGTTCAGGCTGCGCGCGGACAGCAGACTGATGACCAGCCCCACGAGGAGGAACGGAGCCACGGTGCCGATGCCGGCGAACGTGGCCCCACCGACACCGCCGATCTCCCAGGACACGACGTTCTCCACGATGTCACCGCGGGGCAGGGCCACCGCGGTGATGAACGACGTGAGCGCGGCCGAGGTGGCCGCGCCGGCCAGGGCGAGCTTGAGCGGGGTCGCCCCACCCCGGCCCAGGGAGCCGACGGCGTAGACGAAGACCGCCGCGACGGCGGCGCCGACGATCGCCGTCCACACGATGCTCGTCGCCGAGAACAGGCCGAACCAGGCGATGCCGGCGACCACCGCGAGCGAGGCGCCCATGTTGATCCCGAGCACCCCCGGGTCGGCCAGCGGGTTGCGGGTGACGCCCTGCATGACCGCGCCGGAGAGGCCCAGCGCAGCGCCGACGACCACCGCCAGGACCGTGCGCGGGATCCGCTTGGTCACCGCCGCCTGTCCGATGTTCTCCGTGGACCCACCGAGCGCGGCGACGATGTCGGACCAGCCGACCCCGCGGGAACCCACGGCGACCGAGAGGGCCATCAGGGCGACCAGCAGCCCGACCACGACCAGCAGCCAGAGGAACCGGACCGGCCCCGGGCGCCGCACGACGGCGGCGTCCGGGGCCGGGGTGGCCAGGACCGAGGTCATGCTGCCTTGTCAGCAGCCTCGGCGAGCATGGCGACGTAGTCCTCGAGCACCCAGGAGATGGCCAGCGGCGTCGGGTTCGCCGCGGTGCCCAGCGGGGTGTCGGGGAGCAGCACGATCGACCCGTTGGCGACCGCCGGGATCTGCGACAGCAGCGGGTCGGCGTTCAGCGCGTCGACCAACTCCTGGCCGCCGTAGGTCACGATGATGTCGACGTCGTCGAACACGTCGACCTGCTCGGCGCTGACCGTCCCGGAGAACTGCTCGCTGTCGGTGGAGGCCTCGGCCACGCTGGACGGGGTGGACAGCCCGAGGTCGGTGAAGAAGGCGCTGCGGGTGTCGTAGGGCGTGTAGTAGCTGACCTCGCTGAGGTCGGCGGTGTCCACGTGGGTGAGGAACATCGTCGACTTGCCCTCGAGCTCGGGGTGCTCGGCGACGGTGTCGGCGATGTCCTGCTCGATGTCGGCGATGAGCTCGTCACCCTCCCCGGCCATGCCCATGCCGGCGGCGTTGACCTGGATCATCTCCCGCCACGGGGTCGCCCACGGCGCCTCCGGGTAGGCCACGACCGGCGCGATCTCGCTCAGCGTGTCGTAGTCCTCCTGGGTCAGCCCCGAGTAGGCGGCGAGGATGACGTCGGGGTCGGTGTCGGCGACCGCCTCGAAGTCGATGCCGTCGGTCTCGTCGAACAGCACCGGGGTCTCGCCGCCGAGCTCCTCGAGCCGCTCGGAGACCCACGGCAGCATGCCGTCGCCGTCGTCGTCGCCGAAGTTGGCAGCGGCCATGCCGACCGGGACGACGCCCAGGGCCAGCGGCACCTCGTGGTTCGCCCAGTTCACCGTGGCCACCCGCTCGGGCTCGGACTCGATGGTCGTCGTCCCGAAGGCGTGCTCGACGGTGATCGGGGTGAAGTCCGCGGCGGCTTCGGTCTCGACGGCCGACGAGTTCGACGAGCAGGCGGCGAGGCCGCCGGCGAGCAGTGCTGCTGTGGAGACCGTGACCAGTCTCGGGGCGCGGCGCATGGGGTCCTTCCGGGTGGTGGTACAGCGCCCGTGCGGCACGGCGCGGGCCGGCGGGACGAGCAACTGAGGTTTGCCTAACGCAACTTAGGGTGTGCTTGCCCCGTTGTCGATCACGAGCTGGTCACAGTGCGGTCGACCCGGCGCGGACGGCGCGCACCGCCGACGATGGGGTCGTGCCCATCGACTCCGCCAGCAGCTACCCCGCCACCCCGGACGCCGTCCTCGCGCTCCTGACCGACGAGCAGTTCCTGCGCGACCGCGCCGCGGCGCTGGGCGCGCAGGTCCAGGAGGTGACCGTGGCCGACACCAGCACCACCGCCCGGCTCGCCGCCCCCACCGCCGGCATCCCGCCGGTGTTCGCCCGCTTCGTCGGCTCGTCGGTCTCGGTCGTGGAACGCAGCGCCTGGAGCCCGGACGGCGCCGGCGGCCACCGCAGCGAGCTCGACGTGCAGGCCGAGGTCTTCGGCCGGGTCGTCCAGGTCACCGGTGAGCGGCGGTTGGTCCCGGACCCCGCGGGCACCCGGTCCACGGTCACCGGCGACGCCACCGTCGACGCCCCGCTGATCGGCCGGCAGGCCGAGGGCGCGGTGCGGGAGCTGGTCGCGGTGGTGCTGCGCAAGGAGGACGAGCTGCTCCGCCGCCGACTCGGCTGACTCCGGCCGACGGTCAGGAGTGTCGGTCGGCTCGGCGAGGATGGCTGCCATGGTGGCCTTCTTCCTCCCGCGAGCCAGCGACGACGAGCAGGCCGAACGGCTCTACGAGGCCCTGGCCGAGTTCGCCGGCTGCGAGCCGGCACCGCCCGGGCGACGGGTGCACTCGATCGCCTTCGGGCAGGACGGCGCCCAGTGGGTCGCCGAGGTGGGCGAGCAGCTGTCGGGCCGCCGCACGACCCAGCAGCTGCGCCGGGGCGAGCTGATCGAGCGCACCGAGGAGCTCTCCTCCCCCACCCGGGTGCTCGCCGTGTACCCGGGGACGCCGTTCGTCGTCGTCACCGACGCCCAGCCGATCACCGGCGCCCCGTCGGAGTGGGCCAACCCGTTCACCGCCGCGCCCGACCAGGTCACCTGGTTCGACGCCCCGGGGGCTCAGCGCCCCTGACGCTCCCGGTAGCGGGCGGCCCGCTTGTCCGCTGCCGCCCGCCGCCTGGCGGTCTGCTCGGCGTCCCGGCCGACCTGTGCCCGGTCGCGGACCGTCTGGGCGGTGCCGACCGGGTAGCCGGCCTTCTTCACCCGGTTCTCGGTCGTCTCGGTCATGTAGGCGAAGGAGAAGATCAGCCCGAGCAGCAGCCCGCCGAGCGCGGTCATCCCGCGGATCCAGAACGGGCCCGGGACCAGCAGCAGGACCAGCGCGATCGGCACCGCCATCTGCACCCCCGCCCGGAGCACGTGCCGCCAGCCCCACGTGGCGGTCGTGGTGTCGTGCAGCACCCAGCTGGCGTGCCGCTCGGGCAGACCGCCGCCCATCGCGTACCAGAGCCAGCGCAGGGCGCCTGGCCGGACCGGCTCGCCGGTGGGCTCGGGTCCGGCGGACCTGCTCGTGGCCATGCCCTGCACGGTACCGAGGCCCAGCCGCCCCGGCCGTCGCCCTCTGTCATCAGGCGATCGCTCAACGGCTGGTTCGTGCCGGTACCGGATCAGCGCCGTCCGCGGTCGTTGACGCCTGGGGGGCGAGGCGGATCATCGAGTCATGGTCCCGGTCGTCGTGGACGACGTCGTCCCCTTCGAGGACTGGAGGGCGGCCGCCCGAGCCTCGCTCGCGTTCCTGCACCGCACCGTCGGCCTGGACGTGTGGATGGTCACCCACCTCGAGGAGCCGGCTCAGGTGGTCCTGTACGCCCACCCCCAGGAGGTCATCCCGCAGGGCACGATCGTGCCCTGGCAGCAGAGCTTCTGCCACACGATGGTCAGCGGGATCGGGCCCCGGGTCGCCACGGTCGCCGCCGCGACCCCCGCCTACCGCGACCTGATGACCGGGCACGCCGAGCGGGTGGCCGCCTACATCGGCGTCCCGCTGGTCACCCGCGAGGGCACGGTGTACGGGACCCTCTGCGGCGTGTCCTCCCGGGCCCAGCCCCGCACGCTGACCCGGCACCTGCCGCTGGTCGAGATGACCGCCCGGATGCTCAGCAGCCTGCTGCCCGCCCCCCCGGCGGAGGACCCGAACGACTGATCCCGGCCGCTCAGCGGTGGCCGGCCGCCCGCAGGGCCTGGACGCACCCACGTTCCAGCGCCCGTTGTCGCCGCACCCGCGCGCGCAGGCCCGGCACCGGTTCCAGGGCCCGGTCCTCGGCCGGCTGCACTCCGGTGAGCCGGCCGCCTGCAGCGTGGCCGCTGGTCACGTGCACGGTCCACCGCTCGACGTCGGGCACGGACAGCTCCTGACCGACCAGCACGGCCGGTCCGCGGGCGTCGGGCGGTGCCCCGGTCAACGAGAGCGGGTCGGCGTCCCAGTCGGCGACCCGGACGGTGCGCACGTGCAGCCCGTCGTCGTCGACGGCGAGCACCGCGTCGGCCGGGCCGTCGCGGCGCCCCACGGGGACGACGTCCACGGCATCCAGGAGCAGGACCAGCCGCGGCAGGTACCACCAGTGCTCCCGGCGCAGCATCGGTGAGTCGGCCAGCGCGCGGGACGGCGGGTGCTTGCGCAGCTCCTGGTCCAGGAGCTGCTCGGTGAACAGGCTGCCGTCGCCGTCCTCGACCAGGGTGAGCCGCCCGGTGGCCGCCAGCGGCTCCCAGCCCGGGCCGGTCAGCCGCGGGTCGGAGAGCACCAGCGCCGCCTCGCGACCCGCGGCGGCCGCGCGCGCCGCCTCGACCTGGGCCCAGGGCAGGGCCACCGCCGCCCGGTCCCCCAGCCACAGTGGCACCACGCCCAGTGCGCCGGGTGGCTGGCCATTGCGCCGCCACACCAGCTCGGCGACGCCGGCGGATCGGACCGCCGCGCCCAGGGTCGTGGTGCCGGTCACAGCAACTGTCTACTCTTCGCCCTGCGGTGGCCGCTCGGCCACCCAGGACGTGGGGGGTTGTCCGTGCCCGCATTCGCCGTGGCCGCCGTGGTCGGGGTGCTGTTCTTCCTCGGCTACCGGTACTACTCGAGCTACCTGGCCCGCAAGGTCTACGTCCTGGACCCGGCGTTCCGCACGCCCGCGCACGAGTTCAACGACGGCGTCGACTACGTGCCGACGAACAAGCACGTGCTCTTCGGCCACCACTTCACCTCCGTGGCCGGGGCCGCCCCGATCGTCGGCCCGGCCATCGCGGTGTTCTGGGGCTGGGGCCCGGCGCTGGCCTGGATCGTGCTCGGCACCATCTTCGCCGCCGGCGTGCACGACTTCGGGTCGCTGGTGGTGTCGGTGCGGCACAAGGCCAAGAGCATCGGGACGCTGGCCGGCGAGGTGGTCAACGGCCGGGCCCGGATGCTGTTCCTGGCGATCATCTTCTTCCTGCTGACCCTGGTGAACGCCGTCTTCGCGGTGGTCATCGGCAACCTGTTCGTCGCCAACCCGGGCGCGGTCATCCCGATCGTGGTCGAGATCCCGCTGGCCATGCTGATCGGCCAGTACATCTACCGGACCCGCTCCTCGGCGCTGATCCCCTCGATCGCCGGCGTCATCGTGCTGTACGCCCTGATCCTGGTGGGCAACGCCTTCCCGATCGAGCTCGACGGCCTGGCCGAGGCCCTCGGCGTCGAGCAGACCCGCAACGTCTGGGTCGTGCTGCTGTTCGCCTACACCTGGATCGCCTCCCGCATCCCGGTGTGGGTGCTGCTGCAGCCCCGCGACTACATCAACAGCCACCAGCTGTTCATCGCGCTGGCCGTCATCGCGGTCGGCGTCATCGTCGGGATGAACACCATCCAGGCCCCGGTGGTCAACGACGTCCCGGAGGGGTCGCCCAGCTTCTTCCCGTTCCTGTTCATCACCATCGCCTGCGGCGCCATCTCCGGGTTCCACTCGCTGGTCTCCTCGGGGACGACGTCCAAGCAGCTGGACACCGAACCGGACGCCCGCTACGTGGGCTACATGGGCGCGGTCGGCGAGGGCTCGCTGGCCACCGGCGCCGTGCTCGCCGCCACCGCGGGCGTGGCCGCCTCGCAGGCCGACTGGCAGGCGCTCTACCCCGACTTCGCCACCGCCTCCGGGGGCGCCACCGGCAACTTCGTCAACGGCGTCGCGGTGTTCGCCAACAACATCGGCGTCCCGCTGGACCTCGCCACCATCTTCGCCGCGGTGGTGGTGATCAGCTTCGCCGCGACCACGATGGACACCGGCGTGCGGCTGCAGCGCTACGTCGTGCAGGAGATCGGCGAGATCATCAAGGTCCGGGCGCTGGCCCGGAACCTCACCCTCGCCACCACGGTCGCAGTGCTCATCCCGCTGGCGATGGCGCTGCTCCCCGGCGG
This sequence comes from Modestobacter sp. KNN46-3, assembly GCF_011039295.1. Lineage (NCBI taxonomy): Bacteria > Bacillati > Actinomycetota > Actinomycetes > Geodermatophilales > Geodermatophilaceae > Modestobacter > Modestobacter sp. KNN46-3. The sequence goes on from NZ_JAAKGN010000007.1 coordinate 34,670, forward strand.
CGGCGAGGCCGGCTACACCTTCGGCGTCCTCTGGCAGCTGTTCGGGACGACGAACCAGCTGACCGCGGGGCTGGCGCTCTCGGTCATCGCGGTGTGGGTGACCCGCCAGGGCCGCAACCCGCTGGCCGTGCTGATCCCGCTGGTGTTCCTGCTGGCGATGACCTCTTGGGCGCTCATCGCCAACCTGCGGAACTTCGTCGAGGCCGACAACTGGGTGCTCGCCCCGCTGGACGCGCTGATCTTCTTCCTGGCGATCTGGCTGATGGTGGAGGCCGCCCTGGCGCTGCGGGCGGCGTTCCGCGAGCGTTCCCAGCCCGGCGCCGAGGCGCGGGGCACGTCCGACCCGGCGGTCGCCCGGGCCAACCCGACGTCCCCCACCGACGAGTCGGAGCTGGGCCAGACGTCCCGCGACGACCGGCAGTGAGGCACCGCGTCGTCCTGGTGCGGGGGCCCCGCGCCGCCGCGGGGTCGGGCGGCTGCTGCAGCGGGGCCGCCCGCCCCTTCGACGAGGGCGGCGGCCACCGGCACGCCGCCCCGGCCGACGAGGTCGGCGCGGTCTACCGGGCGCTGCGCACAGCACTCCCCGACGACGTCGCCGTGGAGGTCGTCGCGCCGACGAACTGGCTCTGGCTGGTCCCGGCCCTGGTCACCGACGGGCGCCGCCGCGGCCTGCGCGGCGCGGCGCTGCGGCGCTCGGTGCGGGCCGGGATTGCCGTGGAGTCGCTGATCGTCGACGGGGCGGTGCTGGCCTCGGGCCGGCTGCCCTCCCCCGCTGCCGCGGTCGCCGCGGTGACGGCCGAGCTCACGACCGCTGCAGCAGCTCCCGGTAGAACACCACCCCGCGGGCCAGCGCCGCCACGGTGAGGTGCTCGTCGGCGGCGTGCAGGGACGCCAGCTGCGCCGAGCTGAGGTCGAAGGGCATGAACCGGTAGACGCTGTCGCTGATCTGGGCGAAGTGCCGGGCGTCGCTGGCCTGCACCATCAGGTACGGGGTCACCGTCGCCGCCGGGTGGGCCGCCCGGATCGCCGCGGTCAGCGTCGCCCAGGCCTCGTTGTCCGTCCGCGACACCGGCGACGGGTCGTCGGCGCGGGTCGCCTCCAGCCGCACGCTCGGGTCGTCGATCACCCCGCGGATGCGCTCGATCGCCGACTCGGCGGTCTCCCCGAGCACCACCCGGACGTTGGCCATCGCCCGGGCCCGGGTCGCGAGCACGTTGGGTGCCCGGCTGCCCTCCAGCTGGGTGATCGCCACCGTCGTCCGCACCAGGGCGCTGGCCTCCCGGCCGGCACGGGACAGCAGGCCGGCGAGCGCCGGCCGCAGCAGCGCGGCGTGCGCGTACAGCGCCCGGGGCCCGGCCGGGGCGTGCCGGCCGACGGTGTCGACGAGCGCCAGCACCACGTCGCTGACCCGGGGCGGGAAGGGCTGCTCGTCCAGCCGGACCAGCGCGCGGGCCAGCCGTGCGGTCGCGCCGCCGCGGACCGGCGACGACGCGTGCCCGCCGGCGTCCTCGGTGGTCAGCTCCAGGTCCACGACCCCCTTCTCGGCGATGCCGACGACGGCGATCGGCCCGGGGACGCCGGGGAAGACCCCGGTGACCACGGCGCCGCCCTCGTCGACCACCGCCCAAGGCGTGATGCCGCGCGCGGCGAGCGTCTGGGCCGCCGTCCGCGCCCCGGTGCCGGCCACCTCCTCGTCGTTGCCGAAGGAGAGGTAGACGTCCCGGGCCGGGCGGAAGCCCTCGTGCAGCAGCGACTCCACCGCCTCCAGGACGGCGACCAGGGCGCCCTTGTCGTCGATCGCCCCCCGGCCGTGCACCACGCCGTCGACGACCTCGCCCGCGAACGGGTCGCGGGTCCACGCCTGTCCGTCGGCCGGCACGACGTCGTAGTGCGCCATCAGCACCAGGGGCTCCGCGCCGTTGCCGCTGCGCCAGTGGAACAGCATTGCGCCGGTGCCCAGCAGCTCCAGCTCGAGCTCCCGGTGCGTGCGCGGGTAGAGCTCGGCCAGCCGCTCCCGGAAGGCGCCGAAGACGGACTGGTCGACCTGCTCGGGGTCGCGCCGGGACACGGTCGGGATGCGGATCAGCTGTGCCAGGTGATCGGCGGCCCGGGTGGCGTCGATCGCCCCGACGTCCGCGTGCGGCACGTCCGGTCGGGCCGGCGGCCGGAAGCGGCGCACCCGGGTGAGGGCGGCGCCGGCCCCCACGGCGGCTCCGGTGGTCAGCAGCGTCCGGTTCATCCAGCTGTCTCCTCCCGGACCGCGGCGGCGCGGTCCTCGATCTGCTCGGGGTCGGCGAAGGCCAGCCGCGGGACGAACACCAGCGCGACGGCGGCGATCAGCGCCGTGGTGCCGCAGATGGTCCAGACCGTCACGTACCCGGTGAGCGATCCGGCCGTGCCCTCCACCCCGCCGGCCAGCAGCGGGGCTCCGGCGGCGAGGGCGAGGGCGAACACCGACGAGGCGAACATGCCGCCGATGACCTTGGTGGTGTTGGTGAGCCCGGTCGCGACGGCGGTGCGGCCGGCCGGAGCGGCGGCGGCCGCCGCGGCGGGCAGGGCGGCGACCAGCGCACCGGAACCGACCCCGGCGATCGTCATGCCGGCCAGCACCTGGCCGAGCTGGTCGTGGAAGGGCACCAGCAGCAGGTAGCCGGTGGCGACCAGGGCCGCCGCCCCGATCAGGGTCAGCCGCGGGGTGGTGAGCCGCGAGGCGCGGGCGAACTGGCTGGCCCCGACCAGCATCGAGATCACGTAGGCCCCGATGACCAGGGACACCGAGCTGGTCGACAGCCCCAGGCCGTAGCCGTAGACGTCCGGGTCGGTGCGGGCGAACGTGGACAGCGGCCCCTGCGCGCCCAGCACGCTGACCCCGAACAACCCCGCGGTCAGCTGGACCGGCCACATCGCCGAGCTGCGCAGCACCCGGAAGTCGACCAGCGGGTCCGGCTGCCGCAGCTCGTACCGCACGAACGGCACCACCAGGAGGAGGCCGGCTGCGACCACCAGCCAGGGCCAGGCCTGCTCCGCCCCGTTGAGCCGGACGAACGTCAGCCCCCCGGTGACCACCAGCAGGATCGCGGTCAACAGCGCGGCACCGCCGGAGTCGACCACCCCCTGCATCCGGTCGGTCCCCTCCGGCACCAGCCTCCAGACGACCACGACCACCCCGATGACCAGCACGCCGGGGGCCAGCAGCACCAGCCAGAGCGCGTCGCCCAGGAGGTCGCCGATCACCCCGCCGCTGAGCGCGCCCACGATGGCGCCGAGCTGCAGCGCGGCGACGATGAGGCCGGTGGCGCGCCGGGTGCGGGCCGCGGTGTCCGGCAGCCCGCGGGACCGGCTGTAGATCAGCGCCACCTGCAGCGGCAGCCAGGCCGCGTAGACGCCCTGCACCGCCCAGGCGAGCAGGAAGACCGGGAAGGTCTGGGCGAACGCCAGCACGATGGTGGCCACCGCGACGACGACCGCCGACCAGAGCAGCATCCGGCGGTGCCCGTGCAGGTCACCGAGCTTGGCCAGCACCGGGACGGCGATCGCCGACAGCATCAGCTGGCCGGCCTCGAGCCAGTTGACGTCGGCGTCGTTGATGCCGAGGTGCCGGGCGATGTCGGTGAGCAGCGGGATGTAGTACCCCTGCAGGACCCCGCTGGTGAACTCGACGAACACCAGGTAGCCGACGACGCCGGCCGTCATCCGGGCCTGCCACCGCCCTGCCCGGCTGCCGCTGCGCTGCGTCGCCGACTGCTGCATCGAGCCCGCTCCTCGCTGTGGTGGGTCCGCGGCGGTCAGCATCGACGAGGTGGTCGGCCGACGCAACGGTCGGTTCAGCGGGCGGAGAGCACCTCGCCGGCCTCGATCCGGCGGCGACCGACGTAGTAGAGCGTCGTCCCCTCGGCCACCGGGGTGTCCCAGGCCGGGCTGACCGTCAGGCCGTCGGGCCCGCGCAGCGCCAGCACCGTCGCCCCGAATGCCTGACCGAAGCGCACCTGGCAGTCACCGAAGGTGCCCAGCCGGTGCCCGGAGGGCAGCTGGACGGAGTAGGTGTTGCCGTGGCCGTGGCTGCTCATCAGGTCGCCGTAGACCTCGGTGAGCCCGGGGTCCAGCGCCTCCTCGGTGATCAGGAAGGGCATGTGCCACTGCACGCAGGCGATCCGGGGGTCGACGTAGCGCAGGTTGTCCCGGCGGTCCAGGTCGCGCAGCGCGGCGACCTTGTGCACGTCCGGGCCGGCGTGGTGGACCGCCACCGCGATGGCCAGCGTCTCGTTGTCGTCCCGCCCGTCGATCACCACGGAGCGGGCCGCGGCCACGTTGGCCCGGGTCATGACGTCGGCGTGGCTGAGGTCGCCGCGGACGAAGGACACCTCGGTCCGCTCCGGCAACGGGTTCTCCGGCACGTCCTCCCAGGCGCACAGCGCGACCCGGGTGCGCCCCTCGGCCGCGAGCTCGGTGAGCATCCGCTCGGTGCGGCCCGGGAAGTACCCCAGCACGACGACGTGATCGGTCAGGTCCAGCTCTCCCACACCCTTCAGGCGCCGGCTGCGGACCGACTGCAGGTAGTCGGCCAGCCGCGTGAACAGCAACGTCAGCGTGACGATGCCACCGATGATCACGTAGGCCCCGACGACGTGGCCGCCGGCCGAGGCCGGGAAGAAGTCGCCGTAGCCCACGGTGGCGGCGGTGACGACGAAGTACCACCAGTAGTTGGCCGGCGCGGCGATGTCGCTGTCGGCGCCCTCCACCAGGGCCATCGCCGGCCAGCTGGTCACGAAGACGAAGACCATGACGGCCAGCGGCAGCCGCCAGCCGCGCAGCCGCGCCTGGACCACCCGCGAGAAGCGCGAGAACAAGCCGAACACGGGTCTCCTGCCAGGTCGAGGTCCCGAGCAACCTAGCGTGCGCGTCGGAGTGGGGTCAGGGTGTCGTCATGACGACGCCGACCGACGACGACCTCCCCGAGCCCCGCGACATCGCCCTGGAGCAGGCCACCCCCGAGCAGGTCGAACAGCTCGAAGCAGCCAGCGAGCCGCCCGGCGAGTGATCGAGCAGGGGCTCGGGTAGCCCGGCGATCATGGAGAGCCGGGACCTGTTGCTGACCGCGTTCGACAACGTCGAGGAGGCCGTCCGCGGGGCGGTCGAGGGGATCGACCCGCAGCTGCTGAACGCCCGCGTCGACCCGGAGGCGAACACCATCGCCTGGCTGGTCTGGCACCTGACCCGGGTCCAGGACGACCACGTCTCCGAGGTCGCCGGGGTCGAGCAGGCCTACACGGCCAACGGCTGGGCCGACCGGTTCGAGCTGCCGTTCGACCCCAGTGCCATCGGCTACGGCTTCAGCAGCACCGACGTCGGACGGACGCAGGTCAGCGACCCGCAGCTGCTGATCGACCACCACGCCGACGTGCACCGACGCACCGCGGAGTTCGTGGGCACGCTCAGCGCCGGGGACCTCGACCGGGTCGTCGACGAGCGCTGGGACCCGCCGGTGACCCTGGGTGTCCGGCTGCTCAGCGTCGTCGGTGACGACCTCCAGCACGCTGGGCAGGCAGCCCTCCTGCGCGGCTCCCTGGAGCGGCGCTGAGCACACGGCACCCAGTGCCACCCGCGAGTAGCTTCGGACCGGTGAGCAACGACGCTTCCCCTGACTTCTACGCCCTCGACGACCTCCTGGAGTCGGAGGAGATCGAGCTGCGGGACCGGGTGCGCGACTTCTGCACGCGCGAGGTCACGCCGATCATCAACGACTACTGGGAGCGGGCGGAGTTCCCGTTCGAGCTGGTCCCGAAGATCGCTGAGCTGGGCGTGGCCGGCGGCACGGTCGCCGGGTACGGCTCGGCCGGGATGAGCGCGGTCGCCGCCGGGCTGGTCGCCGCCGAGTGGGCCCGCGCCGACGGCAGCCTGGGGACCTTCTACGGCGTCCACAGCTTCCTGGCCATGCAGTCGATCGCCCTGCTGGGCGATGAGGAGCAGCGCGAGCGCTGGCTGCCGGCGATGGCCCGGATGGAGCTGATCGGCGCGTTCGGCCTGACCGAGCCCGCGCACGGCTCGGACGCCGTCGCCCTGGAGACCAGCGCCCGCCGGGACGGCGACGAGTGGGTGCTCAACGGCGCCAAGAAGTGGATCGGCAACGGCACGATCGCCGACCTGGTGCTCATCTGGGCCCGCGACGAGGAGGGTGCGGTCGGCGGCTACGTCGTCCCCAAGGGGTCGATCGGCTGGACCGCGACCCGGATGACCGGCAAGACCGCGCTGCGGGCGGTGTGGCAGGCCGAGATCACCCTGGACGAGGTGCGGGTGCCGGCGGAGAACAAGCTGGCCAACTGCCGCTCGTTCAAGGACGTCTCGGTGGTGCTGGACCGCACCCGGTACACCGTGGCCTGGCGGGCCCTGGGCATCGCCGAGGCCGCCTACGACCTGGCCTTGAAGCACACGATGCAGCGGGAGCAGTTCGGCCAGCCGATCGCCGGCTACCAGCTGGTGCAGGAGAAGCTGGCCCGGATGCTGGCCGAGATCACCAGCATGCGGCTGCTGAGCTGGCGGTTGAGCAAGCTGGCCGACGAGGGCCGGATGACCGCGGCGATGGCCTCCATGGCGAAGATGAACAACTGCAAGAAGGCCCGGCAGATCGTCGCCGACGCCCGCGACCTCTTCGGCGGTGACGGCATCCTGCTGGAGCACCACATCGCCCGCCACCACGCTGACATCGAGGCGATCTACACGTTCGAGGGCACCGACCACGTGCAGGCGCTCATCGTGGGCCGGGACATCACCGGCATCTCGGCCATCACCGGCCGGCGGACGCCTCGGGCCGAGCAGAAGCCGGCCGAGCCGCCGCAGTCGATCTAGCCGACCTGTCGCAGTGCCGGCGCCGTGCGGCGCCGGCACTCGGCGCAGGTGTCGCGGCCACTGCTCATCCGCCCCCACCGTTGCGCACCCCAGATCTGCACGATCGCCCCGCACACGGCGAGCTCCACCTCCCCGTCGAGCTCGTCGGCTGGCCGGTGCGCCTCGACGGCGTGCCAGGACTTGGGCTGGTCGACCGGCTGGGCCCAGGATCGGCGATCCGGCCGGGCGAATCCGACGGCGTAGCTGTCCACGTCATCTCTGTGCCCCACGCCACAAGAACCCAATCATGAGCCGTTCCACCGCCCCGACGTCCGGCGCTCCGTCGCTGAGCCGGCACGTCCTCGAGCACGGCCCCCTGCCATTCCCGGGTCGTCGTCTGCTGCGCCTGCACCCGAACCCGGCACACCGGTCCGCTGCGGGCTCCACTGGCGTAGCGTCCCGGCCGTGGGGACTGCGCGGTCCGCCGAGGAACCGGACGAACCCGCGCCGCACACTGACATCGCCGCGCTCATCCCGATGGTGCGCCGCGTGATCGCCGCCCGCGTCGCCGACGCCGCGACGGTCGACGACCTGGTCCAGGAGACCCTGGTGCGGGTGCTCGCCGCCGCCGGACGGGTCGAGCCGGGCATGCTGGAGCCGTACGCGATCGTCACGGCCCGGAACGTGGTGACCTCTCAGTGGCGCGAGCGTGACCGGCACCAGCGGAACCAGCACCGGGTGGTCGACCTGCGCCCTTCCGCCGCGGTGGACGAGGACCTCCTCGCGCGCGAGGAGCGCGATGCGGTCGCCCAGGCGCTCACCCGGCTCTCGGCGCAGGAGCGCGACCTGCTGCTCGCCCACGAGGTGTCGGGGCGGGACACCCGGTCGCTGGCCGGGGAGCTCGGTTCGACCGCCGGGGCCGTCGCGGCCCAGCTGAACCGGACCCGAGCCCGGTTGCGAGTGGAGTACCTGCTCTCCGTCGAGGGCGTCGAGCCGCCCACCGATCGCTGCCGCCCGGTCCTGCTCGCGCTCTCCGGCGGCGACCGCCGGCGGCAGCGGGAGGTGGACGCCGGCCGCCACCTCCTGGAGTGCGGGTCGTGCGCACGCCTGAGCCAGCCCCTGATGGAGCGCGGTCAGCCCAGGGAGGACGAGGTCCGGGTCCGGGTCGAGTCCGACGCCGACATCGTGGCGGCGCGTCAGGCCGCCCGCGAACTGGCGTCCCGGCTCGGCTTCTCCCGGACCGACCTGACCTTGATCGCGACGGCCGTCTCGGAGATCGCACGCAACATCGTGCGCTTCGCCGGCTCCGGCGAGGTCCTCGTCGAACTGCTCGAGCACCCGCACCAGGGGGTGCGCGTCGTCGCGCGGGACACCGGACCGGGGATCGCCGACGTCGAACGGGCACTCACGGACGGCTACAGCACCTACGACGGGCTGGGACTGGGACTGCCCGGTGCCCGGCGACTGATGGACGAGTTCGCGGTGGTGTCGGAGATGGGCCGCGGAACGACGGTGACGATGACGAAATGGCGGACTGGACGATGACGGACCACGAGCACCACACCGCGCCGGCGGGGACGGCCCCGGTCTCACCTGAGTACCTGTACGAGCGGGACGACGAGCACCAACTGCTCCCTCAGCTGGTCGCCCACCTCCGCGAGCACCGGACGAGGTTGCGCCAGGAGTGGGCGGGGCGCATCCAGCAGTCCGGTCTGCTGCGGGCGATGACCCCGCAGGAGATGACGGTCGAGACCACCTCGGTCTACGACAACTACGTGGAGGTCCTGGAGACCGGCAGCGTGGAGGCGCTGCAGCGGTACGCCCGCGACCTGTCGGAGCGGATCATCCCCCGCGGGGTCGAGACGCACGAGGTGGTCGGGATCGTGCTGCTGCTGCGTGACGTCCTGGCCCGCTCCCTCTTCGAGAAGTACCAGCTCGACTTCGCCCTGCTCAACCGGGTGCTCGACGCCTACGAACCCGCCGCCAACCGCATCGCGATCACCGTCGCGGGGAGCTTCGTCGACGAGCGGGAACGGGTCATCCGCCAACAGCAGGACTCGATACGTGAGCTGTCCACGCCGGTGCTCCCCGTGCGGGAACGGCTGCTGATCCTGCCGATCATCGGCGTGCTGCACAGCGAGCGGGCACGTCAGCTCACCGAGCAGCTGCTGGCCGGCATCCGCACCCACCGCGCCAAGGTCGTCGTCGTCGACATCACCGGCGTGCCGGACGTCGACGAGGCGGTGGCCAACCACCTCGTCCAGACCGTCGACGCCTCCCGGTTGATGGGCGCCAGCGTGATCATCACCGGGCTCTCCCCGGAGATCGCGCAGACCCTGGTCACCATCGGGGTGGACCTCAGCAAGATGGACACCATCGGTGACCTGCAGGGCGGCCTGGAGGAGGCCGAGCGGCTGCTCGGCTACACCGTCACCCGGGACAGCGGCATGGCGAGCCCCTGATGTCCGGGCCGAAGCTGGTCTCCATCCTGCGCCAGGGCCCTCACCTCATCGCGTCCATCCACACGGCCCTCGACGACACGGAGATGGAGCGGTTCCGGGAGGACCTGGTCGAGCAGATCGGGCGGCACCGGTCCCGCGGGGTGGTGATCGACGTCGCCGCGCTCGACGTGCTCGACTCCTTCGGCGCACGCACGCTGCGCACCATCGGGGAGATGGCCCGGCTGCGCGGGGCGGTGACCGTGATCGTCGGCATCCAGCCCGACGTGGCGTTCGCGATGGTGTCGCTCGGCATGGACACCGGGACCGTGGCGACCGCGCTCGACCTGGAAGAGGGGCTGGCCTTCCTCGAGGGCAGCGGCGCCCGCCGGTCAGGGGCCGGGCGGATCGGTGCACCCGCCGCCCGGGCGGTGCCCCGGTGAGCCCGCTCGAGCGCCTCGCGCGCGACTACCGGGTGGCCCTCCTCAGCTACCTGCCGCGCCGCGAGGAGGCAGCACTGAACCGGGGGTACGAGCTGGGACGCTCGGCCGTCATCGAGCAGGTGGGGCTGCTGGAACTGGCCCGGGTCCACCACGACGTCTTCCTGGCCGTGTTGGAGGAGACCCAGGCCGACGACGTCCTGCCGGTGGCGGCCGCTGCCTCGGAGTTCCTGATGGAGGTGCTCGCCACGTTCGACATGACGCAGCGCAGCCTGCACGAGAGCCGGCCGGCCGCGCGGGGCCCTCGACCGGGAGGCGGGGTCACGGCCTCCCGGTCGAGGGCGGAGCACGCGGGACGGACCCGCGCGCGACGGGACTAGTTCTGCACGAGGCGGACTGGTCCCTGGTCGGTCTCGCAGACCGTCTGGGTGTCACCGCTGCGGTCCACGGCCTGACCGAGGACGGCGACCGGGCCGACCTTCACACCGCAGATGGTGGCGGCGACCTGGGCGGCGACGCCGATGTTGACGTCCTGGAGGACGGTGACGTCGCCGATCGCGACGTTGACCAGACCGTCCTGGTCGTTCACGGGCTGCGCGCTCGCCGGTGTGGCGACGCCCGCTGCGATGGCGGTCCCGACGAAGACCGTGGCGACGGTCCTGCGTGTCCAGCTGGCCATGAGATGCCCCTCTCGTGCACGTGCTCGACGCCTGGGACGACGGAGGTCCTCCCCGGCCTGCACGGATGAAGACCCCTTCGCACGGCGGCGATGACGACCCGGCTGCACGGGCTCTCCGCCGCTCGAGCGCCCTGGAGCCCGGTCGAGCAGCACCGACGTCCGCCTTCGGCCGCCGAGGTCGGCACCGTCGTCGCGTCATGCGCGGGCATCGAGAGCGTCCACCGCCACGCAGAGACGGGAACCGGGACCAGGGGCGCGAAAGGCCGCTGCCGTTGGCGAGATCCGCCAGAGACCACGCCGGCCGTTCGTGACGCGCACCACACAGTTCGCCGGCTCGACTGCCGATGTTGTCCACATGTCACGTCGGCTCGCAACGATGCGGACCTCGACCGAGCAGCAGGTCGCGGCCCAGCGGTCCCCGTCGCCCTGGTGGCGGTCAGCCGTGGTCTACCAGGTCTACCTGCGCTCCTTCGCCGACAGCAACGGGGACGGGATCGGTGACCTGGCCGGGCTGCGCTCGCGGTTGCCCTACCTGTCCTGGCTGGGCGTCGACGCCCTCTGGATCAACCCGCACTACCCCTCCGGCGGGGCCGACGGCGGCTACGACATCTGTGACTACCGGGCGGTCGACCCGGACTACGGCGACGTCGCCGACCTGGAGGCCCTGGTCGCCGACGCCCGCCAGCTCGGACTGCGCGTCGTGCTGGACGTCGTCCCGAACCACACCTCCGACCAGCACCCCTGGTTCCAGGCCGCGTTGGCCGACCCGGACTCCCCCGAGGCCGCCCGCTACCACTTCGCCCCGCCGTCGGAGGAGCCGCCGAACAACTGGCGCTCGCTGTTCGGCGGCCCGGCCTGGTCGCGCACGCCGGACGGCCGGTGGTACCTGCACCTGTTCGCCCCCGAGCAGCCCGACCTGAACTGGCGGGACCCGGCGGTCGCCGCCGACTTCGAGAAGACGCTGCGGTTCTGGCTGGACCGCGGGGTCAGCGGGTTCCGGGTCGACGTCGCCTACGGCCTGTTCAAGGACGCCGACCTGCGGGACAACCCGGGCGCCTACTCCCCCACCCTGTTCGGCCACGGGCCGGAGCAGGCGATGACCTGGAACCAGCCCGAGGTGCACGACGTGTGGCGCCAGTGGCGGTCGGTCTGCGACGAGTACCCCGACACCATGCTGGTCGGCGAGGTCTGCCTGGCCGACCTGGACGAGGTCGCGCTCTACTCGCGGCCCGACGAGATGCACCAGTCGTTCTCCTTCCGGCTGCTCAAGTCGCCGTGGGAGACCGCGGCGTTCGCCGACGGCGTGCAGACGGCGCTCGACGCCTTCGGTCGGGTGGGCGCCCCGGTGTCCTGGGTGCTGGGCAACCACGACAAGGACCGGCAGGTCACCCGCTTCGGCGGGGGCGCCCTCGGCACCGCCCGCGCGCGGGCCGCCGCCCTGCTGATGCTGGCGCTGCCCGGGTCTGCGTACCTGTACGCCGGGGACGAGCTGGGGCTGCCCCAGGCCGTGGTGCCGGACGAGGCGAAGACCGACCCGATCTTCTTCCGCAGCGGCGGCGAGCGCGCCGGCCGGGACGGCTGCCGGGTCCCGATGCCGTGGAACGACTCCGCCGGTGTCGGCTTCTCCCCGGACGGCGCGGCCGAGCCGTGGCTGCCGATCCCGGCCGAGTGGAGCGGCTACGCCGTCTCCAGTCAGACCCGGGACGGCGGCTCGATGCTGACCCTCTACCGGCGGGCACTCGCCCTCCGCGCGGCGCACCCGGCCCTGGGCTCCGGGGACGCCACGGTCCGCACGGACGGCGACGTCCTCACCGTCCGCTGCGTCGGGGACGAGGAGACCGTGCGCTGCGTGGTGAACATGGGCTCGGCCACGGTGCTGGTCCGCGCCCGCGGTGAGGTGCTGCTCGCCTCGACGTCGCGGGTGCATGCCTCGGCCGGCAGCATCGCGCTGCCACCGAACACCGCCGTCTGGCTCACCGAGGACTGATCCACCGGCCCCGTCGCAGCCGGCTGCTGGCTCCGGTGGCGTCGGGCCGGCCGCGGGTCAGCGCAGCACGGAGGACAGCAGCAAGCTGGTCTCGCTGTTCACGACGCCGTCGATCGAGCGGATGCGGCCGAGCAGCCGGTCGAACTCCATCAGGTCACGGGTGCGGACCTCCGCCACGAGGTCCCAGCCCCCGTTGGTGGAGTGCAGCGCATCGATCTCGGTGAAGCCCCGCAGCCGGCGGATCACCGCATCCGTCGAGCGACCCTCCACCTCGATCAGCGTCACCGCCCGCACCTCACCCGCGACCGCGTCCTCCCGCGCCCGCACGGTAAAGCCGACGATGACGCCCTGCGCGACCAGGCGGTCCATCCGACTGGTGACCGTGGCCCGGGAGATCCCGAGCCGGCGGGCGATCTCGGCGACGGGTGCACGGCCGTCCTCGCGCAGGACAGCGAGCAGTCGGCGATCGAGCTCGGTCAACGCGGTCATGCAGAAAGCCTAATCACGACGCGAAATCTGCTCAGCTGGCCGCCGGAGATCGAGCTGGATGTTCGTTGCGCGTGCACATCGCACGTTCCTAGCCTTAAGATCAACCCTGACAGGAAGGCTCGGATGACCTCGCTCGTCGACGTCCCGCACCGCTGGGCCGCCGCCCGTCGGATCACCGTCGACCCGGTCGGAGCCTGATGGCAGTGCCCGTGCAGGCGCCGGGAGCCGTCGTGCTCATCCGCCCGCACCGGTTCCGCCCCAACGAGCTGACCCGGGTCGACAACGCCTTCCAGTCGCTGCCCGCCGGGCCGGACCCCGCCGCCGTCGCCGCGCAGGCCCGCGACGAGGTGACCCGGCTGGCCGAGGCGCTGGAGTCGGCGGGGGTGGTCGTACACTTCTTCGAGGACCACGCGCACGACCGCCCGGACAGCGTCTTCCCGAACAACTGGCTGTCGACCCATCCCGACGGCCGGGTGGCGCTCTACCCGATGTTCGCCGTCAACCGGCGCAGCGAGCGGCGAGCCGACGTCGTCCAGCTGCTCCAGGAGCGGTACCGCGTGGACCAGGTCGTAGACTTCTCCGGCATGGAGCGGGACGGGCTGTTCCTCGAGTCGACCGGGGCGATGGTGCTCGACCACCAGGAGCGGGTCGCCTACGTCTCCCGCTCCCACCGGGCACACCCCGAGGCGCTGGAGCGGTTCTGCGCCACGTTCGGCTACGAGGCGGTGCTGTTCGACACGGCCGACGCCGAGGGCCGGGCGGTCTACCACACCAACGTGCTGATGTCGGTGGGCAGCGCAGTGGCGCTGGTCGGGCTCGGGATGATCCGAACGCCCACCGACCGGGCCCGGGTGGCCGACCGGCTGGCCGCGACGGGGCGAGACGTCATCGAGCTCTCCGAGCAGCAGGTCCGCGAGTTCGCCGGCAACGCCATCGAGCTGACCGGCCGGGACGGGCCACTGCTCGCGCTCTCCGCGCGGGCCGCCGCCAGCCTCACCCCGGCTCAGCGCCGGCGGATCGAGGCCACGACCCAGCTGCTGCCGGTGGCCGTGCCCACCGTCGAGCTGGCGGGCGGATCGGTGCGGTGCATGATCGCCGGGGTGCACCTCACGCCACGACCGGCGACCCTCCCGCGCGGGCCGCTGTTCGGAGCGCAGCCAGGAGCGGTGCGGGTGCCCGTCGCCCCCTGACCCAGCCGTCCGGCGTCGCCGACCTGCTGTCGCACCGCCGTTCGCCACCGCCACGCCGACCACGAGGCCGAGCCCGAGCGGGCGCTCGTCCACGAGCCGGCGTCAGCGCGCCAGCAGCGTCTCGAAGGTCCGTCCGCCGTCCGATGACTCCAGCACGGCGGCGGTGGTGACCACGACGATGCGCACCTCCTCGCCGTCCGACGTCGCCGTCACGGCCTCGGGAGCCGAACCCAGCTCCGCCACCTCGTCCCAGGTCAGGCCCCGGTCGGCGGTGACCCAGACGGCGCCGGCCGGAGTGGCGCCGATGGCCGAGCGCTCGTCGACCCAGGTGGCCACCTGCAGCAGGGGCGCCCCCTCGACGGACGACCAGGAGGACCCTGCGTCGGTGGAGCGGAGCAGGCCCTGCTCCGTGGTCGCCAGCACCTGCATTCCGTCCGGGGACGCCGCGAGCGTGTGCGGCTCCGCGGGGATGGGAAGCGGCTCCCAGGCGCGGCCGTCCTCGCTGAACAGCAGCGAGCCGTCGAAGCCGAGGACCCCGGCGTCGCTGACCGTCAGGCCGTGGAAGTCGGACTCCTCCTGCCGGGACAGCGGCGACCAGGTACGGCCGGCGTCGGTGGTCTCGATCAGACCGACCGGGTTCGGCAGGTCGGAGTGCAGCCCCGGGTGACCGGAGGCCAGGTAGTGGTCCGGGCCGACGACGGTGAAGCCCATCAGGTCGATCGTCGGCCCGACCGGGGTCACCGCCCCGTCGGCGACCTCGACCAGGCCCTCGTGGGTCGCCACCAGCACCGAGCCGCTGCCCGGGTCGATGCCGACGCCGTGCACGTGGCTGGTCGGCAGCCGCCCGGTCGCGGTGGCGACCGCGGTGTCCGGTGCTCGGTCGGAACCGGACGACGAGCACCCGGTCAGAACGGCGACGAGGAGCACCGAAACGGAGGCGGCGGGCGACCACCACTGGGCAGGACGGCGGCGGGCAGGGCAGGGCAGAACGGACATCAGGTCTCCTGGGGATCACGGGAACAGCGGGCCGGGCGCGGACGAGGGGCGGGGGCGGCGGACCCAGCTGCCGCCCCCGCCCCGGCGCTCAGCCGCCGAGCTCGTCGAGCAGGCGCTGCATCTCCTCGATCTCCTGGGTCTGGGTTTCGGCGATCGCCCGGGCCAGGTCGACCGCCTCGTCGTCCTGCCCCTCGTCGATCTCCGTCCCGGCCATGACGACGGCACCGTCGTGGTGCTCGATCATCGACTGCAGCCACATCCGGTCGAAGTCGGCGCCGGCCGGGGGCATGTCCGCCATGTCCATGCCGTCCATGTCCATGCCGCCGTGGTCCATGCCGTCCATGGAGTCCGGCTCGACCGGCTGGCCCCACTCCTCCAGCCACCCGGTCATGAGGTCGATCTCCGGTTCCTGCCCGGCCTCGATGCGCTCGGCCAGGTCGCGGACGCGCGGGTCCTCGGCACGGTCGACGGCCACCTCGGCCATCGTCAGGGCGCCCTCGTGGTGCGGGATCATGCCCTGCGCGAACGCGACGTCCGCGTCGTTGAACCCTTCGGCCTGGGCAGTGGCGCTGCCTGCGTCGGCGGCGGAGCCGTCCTCGCCGGCGCAGCCGGTGAGGACGACGGCGCCGGCGATGAGCCCACCGGTCAGGCGGGCGAGTCGTGCGGTGGTGCGGGTCATCGAGATGTCTCCTGTCTACCTGCGGATGAGGGCATGCCGGTGCTCCCCGTGCCAGCAGAGGTGCTGACGGGGTGGGGGCACTCGGCCTAGATCCGCAGGAGGCAGAGCGACGCGAGATCCGGCGCCGGGGCGGGCCGGTGGAGGTGCCGGAGCACGCGCAGCGACGGCGGCGGGCCTCGCAGCAGGAGGGTGAGCCGCCCGCGCCGGAGCGCCGCGACGCCCACGCAGGTCAGTACTGCGAACAGCACCGCCAGGCAGAGCGTCCAGATGTCCGCCCCATGAGCCGGCATGCCATCGGGGGCCGAGTCGAGCGGCATGGCTGCGGGCGCGGCGACGGGGTGCATCCCGTCGGCCGACCCCATGACGGCGCCATGGTGGGAGTCGAGCGAGGCTGACGCGGCCAGCGGGGTGTGGGGCGAGTCGACCCCGCCCATGCACTGCACGCCGTGCATGGCCAGGACGGCGGCCACGGCGAGCAGCGCCCAGATCAGCCGCCCCCGCATGACACCCCCGATCGTCCCCGCCTGCGTGGACCTGACCAACGGTCCGCCGACGCCTCGACGCTACCTGCGTGGAATCGAGATGGTCCGCACAACCGTTCAGGCCGTGTGGCATATACCCCCGGGGGGTACTATTGTCGGGGTGTGGGCACGAGCTCGACAGGAGCAGTGACACTCAGCAGAGAGGGCCCGGAAGTGGCTGTTGAGAGCATCGAGATCACGCGTCGCGGAACGCCTTCCGTGGCATCGGGCGGCTGTGGCAGCTGCAGCCCGGCTGCTCCGCAGCAGGCGACCACGCCCCCGGCCGGGATGCAGGCGACAGCGGCGTACGGGGTGGATGGCATGACCTGCGGACACTGCGCCGGCGTCGTGACCTCCGCGCTCCAGGGGCTCCCCGGCGTCACCGACGTCCTGGTGGACCTGACCCCGGGCGGGGTGTCCACCGTGACCGTCACCTCGACCGCACCCGTGTCCGCCGAGGACGTCGACACCGCTGTGCGCCAGGCCGGCTACCGCCTGGCCTGAGCAACGCCGTCACCGGGCACCCACCCCGACGGGCAGGTACCCGACCGCCGTCGGAGCCGCTGCCCCGGAGCCGTCCGGACGACCACGGGAACCCTGGCCGACGGCCCAGGCGACTGGCTCGTCCGAGCCTGCGGTGCGGCCGAGCCGCACCGCAGGCTCCTGCTCCTAGACCTGACTGAGGTCGCGCCCGAGGACGGCGCCGAGCGCCGCGGCGAGCCAGTCGGCGGCCTGCTGCTCCGACGGCGGTGAGGACGGGTACCGGGCGGCGACGTACCCGTCCGGCCGGACGAGCAGGACGCCGCCGTCCTCGACTTCCCGCAGGTCGGCCCAGGTGCCGTACGGGTCCTCGACGGGCTGACCCGGCCCGATCGAGACGGTGGTGATCGACAGCCCGGCCTGCTCGCCGAGGGTGCGGGAGGCTGCGAGCCACGCCTCCCCGCCGATGCCGGTCAGCACGCTGAACCGGCCACGGCCGACCAGGTCGAGGGTGGAGGTCTGTACCCCGCCCCGGGTGACCCAGGTGTGCGGCAGCTTGGCGCCGGGCCAGGTGGTGGGCTGGGCGTACAGCTCGGGGTCCCGCCGGTACTCCGGCATCGGCGTCCCGTCGGGGACCACCGCGGAGCTGGCGTACCGCTGGTTGTGCTCGACGCCGTGGGCGTCGAACTCGTGGGCCTTGTAGGCGATGGCCTCCCGGACGGCGGCCCGGATCTTCTCCCCCTCCGCGCCCGGCGCCTTCCACAGCGCGAGCTGGCGTTCGAGCGCGTCGGTCTCGGTGTGCTCGAGGTCGAGGGCGCTGAGGATCTTCCCGGTGTCGGCGATGCTCTGGTTGGCCCGCTCGACGACCTGCCGGGCGATCGGTGCGCGCTCGGCGTCGTAGGAGTCCAGCAGCGACGGGTCCGCCGTCCCGGCCACCACGTGCGCGAGCTTCCAGGCCAGGTTGTAGGTGTCCTGGATCGAGGTGTTGGAGCCCAGCCCGTTGGTCGGGGGGTGCCGGTGGATGGCGTCGCCGGCGCAGAAGACCCGCCCCCGGGCGATCGTGGTGGCGAAGTGGTGGTTCACCGTCCACGGGGAACGGGACTTCACCCGCATCTCGAAGTCGTCACTGCCGACCAGCCCGACCGCGAGCTCCCGGACCACCTCGTCGCTGAGGTCCGGCGGGCCGCCGGCGACCTCGTAGCCCCACATGAGCATCCACTCGGTCCACGGCTTGATCATCCGGAGCACGCCGAGGCCGACGCCCTCCTTCTCCGCGCCGGGCTGCAGCATCCAGTAGAGGACCGACGGGCGGTGCGCGACGAAGCGGGAGAGGTCGGCCTCGAAGACGATGCTCAGCGCACCACCGACGGCGCCGGGGCCCTCGTAGGGCAAGTCAAGGTCGGCGGCGACCTGGCTGCGTGCGCCGTCGGCCCCGATCAGGTACTTGGAGCGGACGGTGTACGTCGTGCCGGTCAGCCGGTCCTGCAGCGTGGTGGTGACGCCGTCGTCGTCCTGGACATGGGAGACGTAGCTGGTGTCGAACCGGACCCGCGCCCCGCGGTCCTGCGCGGCCTGCACCATGATCGGCTCGGTGATGGTCTGGGGCGCATCGAGCATCGCGCACGGGCTCTGCAGCTCGTAGTCGGCGTGCCGCACCGTGTCGGTGCCCCAGGACGGGACCCGGCCGAGCTCCTCGCCGGCGAGGCTGGTGCAGAAGGTCGTGTTGCCCATGAACTCCCAGGGCGTCGCCTCCCGCATGAGCCGCTCCTCCAGACCCACGTCGCGCAGCACCTCCATCGTGCGCTGGTTCGTGATGTGCGCACGCGGGGTGTCGGACAGCCGGCCATACTTGGTGACCAGCAGCGTCGACGTCCCGTAGGTCGCGAGGAGCAGCGCCGCGGCCGCCCCGGCCGGGCCGGAACCCACGACCAGGACGTCGGTGGCCACGGCGGGCTCTGCGGGGGCCGAGGCGTGCGGTGTTGGCACGGTCATCGAGTTCCTCTCTCGGATGCGAGACGGCAGCCGTCCGCCCGCGGACGGGCGTCGCAGCGGTTCAGCCGGGACTGTGCCATGCGTCACATCGGAATGGTCGAGCTCGGCGGCGACGTCCTGGGCCTGCGCCGTCGCTGCAGGCGATCAGGGCGCCCCGTAGACCTCGATCTCGGCCGCGCCGGTGTTGCCGCCACTGCTCTGCTCAGCGTCAATCTCCAGCACCTGCCCCGTGAACTCGGCCTCGTTGACGGTGAACGTGGTGCCGGTGTCGAACGGGCCGTAGGTCTCCCCGCCGTCGACGGTCACGGTGAAGGTCTCCACGACGGACGTGCCGTCGCTCATCGACCGGCTCCGCAGCGCCACCCCGACCACGTCCACCGGTCGACCCAGGTCGATCGTGATCGACGCATCGTCGCCGTCGCCGTCGCTGGACCACTCGGTCGCCAGGTCACCGTCGACGGCGTTGGCTGCGGCGAAGGCGTCGGAGAACACCGAGCTGACGTCGACGACCTCTGTGCCGAGCGCGACGTTCTCACCCGGCGTGCTGGGCGCCTCAGCAGGCGGGGTCCGGAAGCTCATCAGCTCGCTGCGGTAGAGGTTGCCGTCGGCCCCTGATCCCTGCACGCGGTAGAAGTACTCGCTGTCGGGCTGCAACCCGCTCATGACGGCTTCGTGGTCGGCGTGGGCCCCACCGCCCATGTCGACGTCGGTCGCGATCCCGTCACCGAGGGACTCGTTCCTCCCGAACACGACAGCGCAGGCCATCTCGAGGTCTGTCGAGACCTGCAGGGTGGCGAACGTGCCGGATGGGTCGGGCAGCACCACCGGATCCTCGACGAACGCCTCCTCGGCCGCGAGCACCTCCGGGCCCGTGGCCGTGGGATCTCCCGATCCGCCGCACCCTGACAGCAGCACGGCGACGCCCGACGCGGGGATCAGCAGGGGTCGGAGCACGCGGGATCTCATGCGCGGTCAACGGCGGCCGGCCAGGCGCCGTTCCTGCAGCCACGCTGCGGCCGCCCAGACAGACCCCCGCCCCAGACCGCCGGCCGTGTCGCCTCGGTTCCGATGTCGAGGTCCTGACCGCTACGGCCTCGGCTCCGGTCGTGCCGAGCCAGTGGCGCCCAGCCCCGCCGAGCCCGCGGTTGCGGCCGCGAGGAGCAGGACCGCACCTAGGTGGGAGACGGCTCGGATCCCGAAGAGGTCGGCGATCAGCCCACCGAGCAGGAGCTCGCCCAGCGTCAGCCCTCATGAGACGTCGCGTGGTGGTGACCGGCCGGGACGCCGCAGGCGGCAGTGCCGCATCTCAGGCCAAGAAGCGGCAGCCTGACCTCGACGTGGTGATGTTCGAGCGCGGCTGGGCGACCTCGTACTCCGCCTGCGGCATCCCGTATCGGCGGCACGGTGGGCAGTGAGGCCGAGCTCATCGCCCGCACTCCCGACCAGCACCGCGCCCTTCCCTGTGAGCAGACCGGCAACGTCGGCACCGTCCAGGGCAGCACGTGGCAGGTGGCGCTCGACGCGGGTTGGACCGACGCCGAGCTCACGAGACGTCGGCGCACGTCGCGCTCGACCTCTTCACCAACTACTTCAACCAGCTGGTGCAGACCGACCTGGACCTGTCGCCAGCTCCGCCTCTCTGAGTCGACGTGCCACGAGACCCTCCAACGCAGCAGAACCCGTGAGCCGGGGGCTGACCAGGTCGAGTTGTCGCCGTGACCGATGTCCTCGCAGTAGGGCCATCCGTGAACTCTGCGCCGCACCGATGGACGTCTCGACGGGCAGGGACCGGATCGCGCGGCCGGCGGACTCGACCTCCATCGAGACAGCAACTGCGGAAGCGTGTCGCCCGGCTCGGGTATGAGCTCCACGGGACATAGGCCACCGAAGGGAGCGGGCGCCACGTGACGGACGCACGGCAGCCGGGGATGCGCTCAGTGCTGAGGCAACCGGGCTTCCGCCGGTTGTGGGCGGCTCGGACCGTGAGCCAGTGGGGCGACGTCTTCAGCTTCGTCGCCCTGGCCATCCTGATCTACCGGCTGACCGGCTCAGGTCTGGGCGTCACCGGCGTGGTCGTCGCCGAGATCATCCCCGTGCTGCTGATCGCTCCGGCGGCCGGCGTCGTCGTCGACCGGCTGCCCCGCGTCGCGGTGATGATCACCGCCGACCTGCTCCGCGCGCTGCTCGCCGGCGTCCTCGTGATCTGGCACGACGACCCGCTGGTGGTCTACGCGGTCGCGTTCGGCCTCTCGGCCGGGGCGGTGTTCTTCAACCCGGCCGCCAACAGCGTGCTGCCCTCGCTGGTCAGCGACCGGGAGCTGGTCGCGGCCAACAGCGCGGTCTGGACCGCGGCCGTGCTCTCGCAGATCCTCCTCGCGCCGCTGTCCGGGGGGCTGGTCGCCCTGGTGGGCCCGGGCTGGGCGTTCGGCGTCAACGCCGCCAGCTTCCTCGTCTCCGCGCTCGCGCTGCGCGGCCTGCGGCCGCCCGAGCCGCCGCGCGAGGTCGGCCGCCGCCGACTGCTCACCGAGGCCCGCGCCGGCGTGGCCCTGGTCGGCAGCGACCGACTGCTGCGCGCTCTGGCCATCGGACAACTGCTCGCCGCCCTGTCCGCCGGCGCCACCAGCGCCCTGCTCGTCGTCCTGGCCGCCGAGCACCTGGCCGCGCCGGCCAACGCCTACGGGATGCTCGTCGGCGCCATCGGCGTGGGCGCCGCCCTCGGACCGACCCTCCTGCTGCGGCTCATCCCCGACCCCCGCCGCCCGCTGTACGTCTTCGGCCCCTACGTCCTGCGCGGGCTGGTCGACCTGGTCCTCGCCTCGGCCCGTTCCCTGCCCATCGCTGCCGCAACCCTGGCCGTGTACGGCCTCGGCACCTCCACCGGCGCGGTCACCTTCAACAGCCTGCTCCAGTCGCACGTCACCGACCGCACCCGCGGACGGGTCTTCGCCCTCATGGACCTGCTCTGGCAGGCCGGACGCCTGGCCAGCCTCGGTGTCGGCGGGCTGCTCGCCGACACCATCGGCATCCGCGCCGTCTACTACCTCGGCGGCGTCCTCCTGCTCCTCGCCGCCGCCCTCGGCTTCGCTGCCACCCGCGGCACCCGGCCCACCGCGCGACACGACGAGGGATCGCCGGGCGACAGCTGAGCTGAGTCCGACCACGACCGCCGGCCGCTCCCTGCGCGGGCTTCCGAGGGCCCGGCGACCGTCACCCCGCTCGACCAAGGACGGAGTCGACCACCGCCCGGGCCGCCGCCCGGCCGGGTACCCCCACGGCTGTTGTCGGAAATCCGCGGTCGGGGTGGACTGCCCAGGCGGCAGACCGGGCATGGCCCCAGGCGGGGCACGTCGTCGGAGGGGGACCGCGGAATGGGGACGACCGGGTCACGACAACGCTCGGCCGGGCCGCCGGCGGCGTCCGTACCACCCTGGAGCGGACGAGCCGGCCGGCCGAGTTCCCCGGCCGCGGAGCGAGTCAGCGGCGATCTGCGGCGGGGCGCCGGCAGCTTCCCGCAGCGTCACCGGGTCGCAGATCGCACCGCACTGGCCGCGAAGACCGCGGCCGACCAGTTCCAGCAGGTGGAGTACGGCCGCCGGGAAGGAGGAGGTTCCGGTGGGCGCTGACGCCGACGGGCTCGTGGGCTACCCGATGGTCGAGGAGGCCGACGCCACCGGCGCTGTCGCCGCCGTCTACGCCGACCTCTTGGAGTCCATGCCGTTCGTCCCCAGCCTGTTCAAGTCGCTGGCTCTGTGTCCGGGCCATCTCCTGCTCGCCCACGAACAGGCCGCTGGAGTGCTGTCGCACCCGTCGTTCGCCGAGGCAGCGCAGCAACTGGTCGCCTCGGTGCAGGACGCGGTGAGGCCGCCCGCCGACGCCGAGGTGCGGGCCGCCCTGGCGGAGTTCGCCGAGCCCCTGAGCCGGATGCTCCTGCTGGCCGCCGGCCTGCGGATCGCACTCGACGGTGACCTCGACGCACCGCCCGCAGCCGGGGAGGCACCCCAGCCGCGCCCGGTGCGGCCGCGGAATCCGGCGCCGTCACCACAGGACGCCCCGGCCCCCAGGCTCTACGGCCGGATCCGCGCCGAACTCGAGACGCCCATCATCAACAGCATCTGGCGCAGCCTGGCCGGACGCGGTCTGCTGGAGGCCGCCTGGAACGACCTGGGCCCCCAGGTCCCCGCCGCACGTGCCACCGCCGACGGTCTGCAGCGGCGGGCGGTCGAGGCCGCCCGGCGGCTGCCCTGGCAGGTGGCCGCCGACCCCGCCGCTCTTGAACAGGCCGGGCTCGGCGACGCGCGCCCTGGCATCGCTGACGTCCTCGGCGCCTACCTCACGACCCTTCCCCGAGTCCTCGTGCTGGTGGCCTCCAGCACCGAGCACCCATGACCGCCGCCCCCACGACCGATCACCTCCCGGGAGTTCCGATGCCCCCTCGCCGTCCGTGATCGTCTTCGACGTCAACGAGACCCTGTCCGACATGAGCCCGATGGCCCAGCGGTTCACCGATGTCGGAGCCCCGGCACACCTGGCCAAGCTGTGGTTCGCCACCCTGCTGCGGGACGGGTTCGCCCTGACCTGCGCCGGCGCATCGCACTCCTTCGCCGAGGTGGGGACCGACGCCCTGCGGACCGTGCTGCACGGCGTGGACCTCGACCGCGACGTCGACGCCGCAGTCGACCACGTCATGAGCGGCTTCACCGAGCTGGCGGTCCACCCCGACGTGCCCGACGGGATCCGGGCCCTACGGGCTGCGGGACGGCGCCTGGTCACCCTCACCAACGGATCGACCCAGGTCTCGGAGAAGCTGCTGGGCAGTGCGGGCATCCGCGACCAGTTCGAGGCGCTGCTGTCGGTCGAGGACGCCGGCGCCTGGAAGCCGGCCAGCACCGCCTACGAGTACGCCGCCCGGACCTGCGGAACCGACCCGGCCGACATGCTGCTGGTCGCCGTGCACCCG
Organism: Modestobacter sp. KNN46-3; assembly: GCF_011039295.1. Classification (NCBI taxonomy): domain Bacteria; kingdom Bacillati; phylum Actinomycetota; class Actinomycetes; order Geodermatophilales; family Geodermatophilaceae; genus Modestobacter; species Modestobacter sp. KNN46-3. The sequence goes on from NZ_JAAKGN010000007.1 coordinate 58,340, forward strand.
TGGGACATCGACGGCGCCGCCCGCGCCGGCCTGTCCACCGCGTGGATCAACCGCACCGGCACCCCCTACCCCGACTCCTTCACCCCGGCGACGCTGCGCGCCACCGGCCTCACCGGCCTCGCCGACCAGTTGTCCTGACCGTCAGGCGCTGACCTGCACCTCGAAGGCCCGTCCGACGACTTCAGCAGGGCATCCGTCGTGACGACGACGACGCGTTCCCCGTCGCCGTTCGACGCCGCCACGGCCTCGGACGCAGCGTCCAGCTGAGCGACTCCCTGCCAGGTCAGGCCCCTGTCGGCGCTGGACCAGCGAGCGCTGAGGGCGCATGACCTTCCGGGGATCGGTGTGACAGCGGGCTGAGCGCGGCGCAGGTCGGGGGCGGAGAACCCAGCCGCCGCCCCCGCGGCACGTCGGCTCAGCCCCCGAGCTCGTCGAGCAGTCGCTGCATCTCGTCGATCTCCTGCGTCTGGGTCTCGACGATCAGCCGGACCAGCGCCCAGATCCGCCGCCCTCGCATGACACCCCCCATTCAGCCCGCCGTCGTGGACCAGCCCGACGGTCCGAGGCCCACGACGCCACCTGCTCGGACGCGAACCCGCCCCTCCTGCAGGGCGATCACCTGGGTCACCCAGCTGATGCCGGACCTCGATGGCCAGGGCGGGGCCCGTCGTCACTCGGAGGACTTCGAGTGCTTGCCGACCTCCCAGCCGGTGTCCCCGAGGTGCTCGCTGGCCCAGGTGAGGGGTGAGCGCTCGAGCTGTGTGGCCATCGTGTCGTTCCAGCGGTTGAGGAAGCCGAAGTTCGCGATGACCGCAACGATCTCGACGACCTGGTCATCATCGAAATGATCCCGTAACCGCCTCATGTCCTCGTCCGTGACCGCACTGGGGGTCACGCCGGCACCTCGGGCGACGCGCAGCGCCGCCCGCTCCCCCTCCGTGAACAAGGGACTGACCTCGAACTCCCACACGGCGGCCAACTTGGCGACGTCGGCGCCGCGCTGCTCGGCGACGTGGGACGTGTGCGCCTGGCAGTAGGCGCACCCGGCGGCACCCGAGACGACCGTCGCAATGAGCTGTTTGAGGACGCCGCCGACTGTTCCCTCGGCCATGACGACGGCGTTGAGTCGGGCGAACGCCTCCATGATCTCGGGCCGGCGGGCCATGGTCAGCGTGCTGTTGGGCAGGACACCCAGGGCTGCCTCCACCAGGCGGAAGGTGTCCTCGTACTGGGGCAGGGACTCTCGGGACAGCGGCTCGATCCTGGGCACGGGCTCTCCTTCGACGTCTTCTCTCCTCGGGCGGAGGCAAGTTTGCCCGGTCCGCGTCTGCGGCCCTCCTCGACCTCGTGACGGCTCCGCCGGCATCCACGCTGGCAGTGACGGGGCGCCGTCGTTGCCGAGGGGCGCTTGGCTGGTCCTCCGGCTCAGCCGAGTTCCGTCGTGATCTCGATCGATCCCTTGAGGCTCCGCGCGACAGGACAGCCGTCGGCGTGGATCCGGAGCACCCGTTGGACCTTCTCGCCGTCCTGCTGTGAGAGGACCAAGCCTGTGTAGGTGACCGCGATGCGCTTCACCACGAGGACCTTGCCCTCGAGTTCGACCTCACCCCGGGCGTGCCCCACCAGACCGGTGGGGTCGATCCGCCGAGCCGCCAGGGCTCCGGCGAACGTCCCGGTGAGCTAACCGAGCGCGGCACCCACGAGGTGATCGATGGTGCTGGCATGAGGGGGGAACTGGCCCGGTTGCGCCCCGTAGTGCTCGGCGATGGAACCGTGCATCCCGTACACGGTGGGCTCCTCCTCGCCGGGCAGGTATGCCGCCCGCAGCGGCCCGCCCAGGCGCTCGACCCGCACCTCGGAGACGTACGCGATCTGGCCCATTCGCTCCTCCTGCTGTCATTCGGCGCGCGTCGCCATCGCGCCGGGTCACGCGCGCTGCGGAGATCCTTCGCCCCGGCGTCCTACCCCGAGGCTCTCCTCGTACCCGCTCACCTCGCTCCGATGCGGATCGCGGTCGAGACCAGAACCTCGACGGTGGCTTATCGTCGGCACGTGCGTGTCGCTGCTGCTCAGGCCCGTCCGTGCTGGCTGGACCCCCAGGCCACGACGAAGAAGGTCCTTGCCTGGCTCGAGGACGCTGCGGCGCAGGGCGTCGAACTGCTGGCCTTTCCTGAGACGTTCCTGTCCGGCTACCCGTTCTGGCTGGAGCTGACCGGCGGCGCACGGTTCGACGACCCGGCGCAGAAGCGCGCGTACGCGGCGTACCTCGAGGCGGCCGTGGCGATGGACGGCGCCGAGATCAGGCAGATCACCGAGGCGGCGCGGGATCTGGGGCTCTTCGTCTACCTCGGTACCACGGAGCGAGGGACGCAGTCGGCCCGCGGGACCGTGTTCTGCACACTGGTTGCGATCGATCCGCTGGCCGGCGTGGTGAGCACCCACCGGAAGCTCATGCCCACGTACGAAGAGCGCCTGGTGTGGGGCACCGGCGACGGGCATGGCCTGCAAGTGCACCGGTACGCGGGCACCCGCGTCGGTGGGCTCAACTGCTGGGAGAACTGGATGCCGCAGGCGCGTCACGCGCTCTATGCGCAGGGAGCGGAGCTGCACGTGAGCGTGTGGCCGGGCAATCCGCGCAACACCGCCGACATCACCCGGTTCGTGGCTCTCGAGGGTCGGGTGTTCTCTCTCGCGGCCAACGGCCTGATCTCCTTGTCGGACGTGTCCAGCGACTTCCCCCTCTACGCGGAGCTCCAGGAGGCCGGCGTGACCGACTACTGCCGCGGTGGGTCGGCGATCGCCGCACCTGACGGATCATGGGTCGTCGAGCCCGTCGTGGGCGAGGAGCGGCTCGTCATGGCCGATCTCGACCTGCGCCGAGTGGCCGAAGAACGACACAACTTCGACCCGACCGGTCACTACAGCCGGGCGGATGTCTTCAGCGTGCAGGTGGACCGCCGTCGGCTGGAGGCCGTCCGCTTCACCGACTGACAGCGGGAGGTCGAGCCCCGACCTCGCTCCCCGCGCCGCCTTCTGGCGGGGGTGGGATCACTCCTGCACTTCATGCGGCGCAACCGACGCGCGCGGTCCCGGCCTGCCCGGATCGCCGGAGCGAGTACGACGGCTGGGTCCCGGAACCACGACGTGATCCGGAGGGCGGTAGATCAGAAGGCCGCCGAGGGCGGGAGCTGGGTGTGCAGGAGCGCGTAGAGCACCCCCACGGCGAAGCCGAACCACAGGTGACCCACGACGAACGTAATGACGTCGCGCCGTCCGTAGCGGCGGTAGAAGTCCCCCGGGGCCGGCACCCGGTCCGGCATGTGCGGATGCAGGTCGACGAAGGCGCCGACGACGACACCGCCGAGCAACCCGTGGACCGCGCCGGCGAGCAGGCCCCACCAGGCGAGGTCGTCGTTGCGGGCGACCGCGGCGAAGAACGTTGCGAACATCAGCACGATGGCGACGGCCAGCGCCGCGTGCCCCAGCCAACCGGCGAGACGCCGCCACCGCGCGGGCGCGCGCAGGATGCAACCGCCCTCCTCGAAGATGTCCTGGTGCACGGGCGCGCCCCACGCACGCTGGAGGTACGCCGGCGCTTCCATGAGTTGCGCGGCGACGACCGCCGCGACTGTCGCGGCGACCGGGTCGATCATCGCGGTGGGCACAGCGGGGGCCAGTCGTCCCATCAGCGGTCGAGTCGAGCAGGAACCAGCCGCGCGCGACGGATGCGCGGTCCTGTCGTCGTCCATCCCCTGTCGTCGTGTCCGGCATTCCTACCTGCCCGGCGGTGTCGTCAGGCGGCATCTGGGTACGGCGGCCGAATGCCCACCGAAAAGCAGTCTTCGCTCGGAAGCACGATCGGACGCGGCGTGGTGGCCGGGGTCGCCGGAACGGTCGTCATGACGGCGTTCCAGAAGTTCGTCGAGATGCCGATCACCAAGCGCGGCGACAGTCTTGCACCGGCGGACTTCGCCGACAAGATCACGCCCATCCATCCCACCACACCAAAGGGTCGCCAGCGTCTGAACTGGGTGACGCACTTCTCGCTCGGGATGATGTGGGGGGCCGCCTACGGTGTCGCCGCCTCGCGGGGCCTGCGTGGGCAGAAGGCGGTCAACTCGGTGTTCGCGGTCGTCTACACCGGGGACGTGCTCCTCAACACCGCGCTGGGCCTGTACCACCCGACGAAGTGGTCCACCAAGGACCTCGTGGTCGATCTGGTCGACAAGTACGTGCAGGCGCAGGGGACGGGCGCCGTGTTCGACCACGTCCTCGACCCGGCCAGCTGACGGGGCCAGCACCGAGGGTCCTCAGCGCGAGCAGGCGCTGCCGCCGGAGCCGAGGACGAGGTCCGTCGCGACGCCCCTGAAGCGACTTCGGCTCGCCCCGATGATCGACACGCTTTCCGGGGACCCAGTAAGCGCCCCTGTTACCGCTCACGCTGCGGGTGCGCCTGCACCGGTGACGGCCCCGCCGCTACCGGCCGGAGCACATCCTCGTTTCGAGGGCTACACCACCGAGCTCGTCGCGAAGAACTTCAACGAGCCGGTGCACTGCTGCTTCGATGACCAGGGCAACTGCTCCGTGATCGAGTGCGGCCACAGGGTCGAGGCCAAGCCGCGGGCGCTCAAGGTCGACGTCGACAGCGGCGACTGGGAGGTGTTCTCGACCTTTCCGGCGACCGGTGGAGCGTCACCAGCGCCGTGACCGGAGACTGCTGGCACGCTGGTCACCTATACCTGGTGAACACCGACACGCTGTCCCGGATCACCCCGGACAAGCGGCTGGAAGACCTGGTGGCCGGCCTGCCGGGCAAAGGCGATCATCAGAGCAACTACCCGGTGGTCGGGCCCGACGGGAAGATCCACCTCGGCCAGCCAGAGAACGCACACGACACCGGAGCCCTCGGGGCGGACGCCCTCGCGCACCAGTGGCTGCATCACTTCCCGACCGAGCACGACGTCCACGGCCCGGACGTCGTCTTGACGCCGGGTTCGATGGAGGCAGCCAATCCAGGAAGATGAAGCGTGGCTGACCCACGGAAGTACCCCGACGAGCTGCGTGAGCGGGCGATCCCGATGACCATCGAGGCGCGGAAGGACCCCGCGTCTCGGCCGAGCGCCTGCACGCGGATCGGTGAGCAGCTGGGGATCATTCCTGAGACGCTGCGCGGCTGGGTCACCAAGCCCGAGCTCGACGATGGCGTTCGGTCTGGGACGACCACTCATGACGCGAGCAGGCTCGCGGAGTTGGAGCGTGCGGAGCGGGAGCTACGCCGGGCGAACGTGATCTTGCGGTCGGCGTCGGCTTTTGTCGCGGCGGAGCTCGACCGCCCGTTCCGCTCATCGTTGGCTACAGCTCACCCAGCAAACCCAGGAGTACGGGGTCGAGCCAATCTGCGCGGCGCAAGCGGGGGGTTACAGGGGGATCGAGCCGTCGGCCCGGGCATGGCGAGGGCCCCTGACCCACCTCTTCGCTGGTCAGGGGCCTGCTGGTGCTCCCCCGGTAGGACTTGAACCTATAACCCTGCGATTTGATCTTGAGGTAGTTGATCAACGTTGGCGATTGACGACATGTCGCTTTGAGCAGTACGTATGCCGTTGGTCGACGTGGGCTGCATCAGCTCGCCTCAGTACGTTTTCGATGAGTAAACGATGCCTACGTGGGGCGATTAATCGCTTGATCGAGCCGCGGAGCGCCGGTGGTGTCCATGCCGATCACAGAGCGGTTGCGTCGCATACTCCACACCGAGTCGGATTAGCCCCGGACCCGAACTCGTCTGACTCGCGCACGGGCGAGCCGTGGTGACCGCGCCGGTTCGCCACCGAACCTGACCCTGACGCTTTGAGAGGTGGTTCCCATCTGCGCGGTGATCACCACCCCACGCCGGCCGTTGATCGTCTACGCGGCTTACGACCGCGCGTCCCAGTACCGCGACGAGCTGTCGACTCTGTCGGTCACCAATCTGCGCCCGACACCCCGGCCAGGTCGATCTGCCAATCAACATCGCATGGCCGGGCCGCTGAGCAGATGACCTCAGCCCGGGCCGCCAGCGGCTAGGGACGAGGCTCCCACGCCCAGTCCTTCGCACGGCGCGCTACTCCTCGGCGCCGACCGCGTCTAGCTCGGCGTCCTCCGTCTCGTGCTGATCAGCAGCATCGCCACCCGGCGTCACGACAATCGGGGGCAAGGTAAGCACCTTCTCCTGCGTCAGCTCAGCGACATCGTCGAGCGAACGATCCTTGAGGCTGATGTGGCCGACGGACTCGGGCAGCCCGATAATCTGCGGCCGGTGCGGACCGACGATCAGCGGCAGCAAGTAGTCCTCGGTCCGCTTCGCCGCGGCCTCCTTGCCTATTTCCAGTTCGAAGATCGACCAGTCACGCTCCGGATAGTCGTCCGATAGGCAGACGATCATGAACTGGGCATCCTGGCTGTAGACCTTCGCCAGCTCCTTCCGGAGATCCTTACCCCAGAGCGCGGCCTGCTGGTCGAAGTCGTAAAACACCTCCAGACCGCGCGCCTTCAGCCTCTCAACAAGTTCCTGAACGACCGGGCGGTCGGGACCTGCGAACGACACGGCGACGTCGAACTCATAACCCACCCGCCGGACGTTCACCTGCGACCGAACCCTGGAGAAGTCCAGGTGGTCGAGGTAGAAGCGGAACACGGGGTCGTCGATGCTCAGCGTGCCGTTCTCGTAAATCAGGATGTCCGAGAGCGAGTTCTCCTCGATGACCGTCGGCAGCGACTTGAGGGCACGGTAGAAGCTGTTCCGCTGCCCACTCTTCTGGCGGGCGTCCGCACTGCCCACGATCGCGTGGTATAGCTCGTCGCGGGAGATCTGCTGCTTGTTGCTGCGCGCGATCCGCTCCACGATTCGGTAGTAGGTGTCGTGAACGGATCGCGCCTGGCGACGCCCACGAGCAAGACTGACGATCTTGGTCAGATACCTGCCGTCGTACTGTTGGACGACGGCGTCACGGATCAGCGGGAGTTGCACGTCCACTGTGACGGTCTCGGGCTGGGTCTCGAAGATGTCGGCCTCGACACAGGCGATGCGGCAGATTGCCTGGAAGATCGACGGGGACCCTTGAGCGGCGGCGATAGCCGTGGCCCGGCCAGCGTCGCTCAGCTTGATGTTGAGAGCCAGCTCGCCCTTCTCCAGCAGCTGCCCCATGAACTGCTCATCCTGGGTCCCCAGGTGCCACGAGTCATTCCGGATGGCGAGCTCTGGGTCCTGGCCGAGTATGGCCTCGCTAGTCTTCGCGATGCCGATCATGAAGAGACGGATGCCACGTTCGTGCCACAGCTTGAGGTGTGAGGCCAGCTCAGTGCGCGCACCGATCGACAGGTGGTGCACGTCGTCGATCATGACCAGCCGGAAGACCTTGAGCCACGGCTCGATCTCCTCGAGCGTCGACGCGACGCCGAACTCCTTGCCGAACACCTCTAGGATGCTCGACGTACCGACGTGGCTGCGACCACTCATGAAGTGGATCTCAGATCGAGGGAACGGCAGGCTTCGCAGGACGCGGTTCGCGACCGTGGACTTGCCGCTCCCTGACGGTCCGACCAGCGTGACGTGCTTGCCTGGCGTCGCCAGCGAGCCCTTGAGCCGCTGAGCCTCCGCCGGCGGCACATAGGTCACGTCGGGGAGGCCAGCCTCATTGAAAACATCGCCCAGCTGGTACTGCGTCAACTAGCTCCCCCTGGTTTGCTCCGGCCAGCCTTATGCGACGTGACTGAGGTCATTGTGGCACTGCACCGACCGCAACCATCACTGGCCGCACCAGCCACCACATGAGTCCCAGTTGTCCCGCGAACGGGCCAGGAGCCCGGACCCACCAGGCTCCCCAGCCCGTGCCATTTCAACAGGAGCGGCGGGTCCGCGAAACCAGACCCGGCCCCGCCGTCCGTACTTACGACCTTCTCCGCCACGACGGACAGCCACTGACCAGCGGCGTAGACAGCGAGCTGCTGGTCCGGGCCCTGGGTGGAGTCGTTCTGGGACGCCTAGAGGAGCCCGTCTTTTACTGCGTACGACCCGCCCGGAACCCTCAGTAAGGGGCGCATAGCCAACCCGGCACGACACCTGCTAGTCCGGGAACCGAGGCGCCGGGTAGGACTTGACGCCGGGCATGGCGTCCGTCGTACCGCTCTGCGATCCCCAGCCGAAGGCGTCTGGGTCCTGGACGGTCTCCTCCCAGGAGGCGGCGCAAGTTGATAGTCCCTTGAGCACCTCGAGCACCTCGAGCCCCACGACGCCCTGGACGATGTACACAGGCGTGAGAGATTTGGGTGCATGTGTCACTCGGCGCTCGGAAGCCATCCCCATGCTCGGAGTCACTCGAGAAGGGCGCGCGTGAGTGCGAGGACGCAATCGTGACCGTCACCAAGGGGTACGAGAACAGAATTGTCCAAGCGCTTCGAGGCACCGAAGACAGAGCTATCGCCAAGTGGGAGGCGGACGGCTGGCAACTGGTCAGCCGTGATCAGGGAACCCTCCGCACCGGCCTCACCTTTCGGCGTTCAAGGCTCAAGAGGCGCCTCCCAGCGGCCGCCGCCCTCGCGTTCCTGCTTTTCGTGGCGATCGGCGGCCTGACCCTCGGCCTGATCTTCGGCGACGACGAGAACACGACCGCTCCGCCAACGGACGCCACCAAAGCTTCTTCCCCCGGCGAAGCCGTGACACCGGCCGCCCCCTCCGCACCGGCTCCTTCGGAGGCCACCTGGGAAGAGACGAAGGACGCCCACCTCACCTTCGGTGAGACAGCTCGCTTCCGCTCCACCGCTGGGAACAACGACATCCCGCTGGAGATCACCGTCGAGTCGCCGGTGTCCTTCACCCCGAGCCAGGCGGCCACTGTCTTCGACGCGCGCGCCGCGCTCGGCGGTCGGGAAGGATCGCTTCACGAGACCACCGTCTACTTCAACGTCACCATAAGGAACCTGTCGACCAGCGAGGCATTCAGCCCGGACTTCGTGTTCTCCGACGTTGCGGAGACCGGTGCCGACGACCAGGTTTCGGAAGTTGTGGAGGGTGACGTCGTCGGCATGACCGGCTGGCCGCAGGAGGTCGCTCCCGGAGGGTCGTTCACTCTCAAGGACGGTTACAGCGTGAAGGACGCCACGGCGATCGAGTACACCCTCGACATCGACGGCCTCGCCGGCCGGTCCTTCTACTTTTCCCGCTAGCGGGCTCGGACGATCTTGATGGACGCCGACGTCGAAGCGGACGACGACGTGAAGCATCCCCAGGAAGGGCGGCGTTGCCCTAGGCACAGCACCTGACGACACCCCCGGAGAGACCGGCGCGGGCGTACCACGAACATGTAGTCAGCGCCTATAACCAGCAGGCACAGCGAAATCTCCCCGGTGCTCTCGAGGTTGGACTGCCGGGTCTGCATCGACAAGACGTCGGGGCAGCGGCACGCGGAGCCGCAAAGGGAGTTGCTGCAGAAGTCGGATGACGACGGCCGCTCGCCCACACTGCCAGGCCGTCATGATCGCGTTCAGGGCGGTTCGTTCCCGTTCCGTATGCCGCTTGACGTGCCAGTTCGCACGACGGCGAACATCGGCGCACCCCGGCGAACCCCGCCAGCTGCAACCACAACTGCAACCACGACGACCGGTCCAACTGCCAAGAGACGGCGCCGAGGATCGGGCCGCTGGCCCGCACCATCGCGCCCTGAGCAGGACGCGACCCGGCGAACACGACCGACCGTCGTAGTCGCGAAGGCCGCGGGACCGGCGAACCGACGCCCCAAAGTCGCAAGCTGGCCATGCCGGTTCGATTTCGTCGTCTTGCCGTCGCGACGTTGATGCCCGCTACCGTCTCGGTTCTGTCAGTGCCCGCCCCTACTTTGAGGTCTCCGACTCCCAGGAGATGACATGGCTGACCCGCGTGCCTTCGTGAGCTTCGACTTCGACCACAACGAGCGCCACAGGAACCTCTTCGCCGGCCAGGCCAAGAAGGACTCCCCTACTCCGTTCACTGTGCAGGACTGGTCCAGCAAGGCCACACTGCCTCAGTCGCAGTGGGAGACTCTGATTCGGCGGAAGATTTCTGCCACCAACATGTGCATCGTGCTGGTGGGCCGTTCGATGTCCACGGCGACGGGTGTGGCGAAGGAGATCTCGATGGCCAAGGCCCTGGACGTTCCTGTCTTCGGCGTCTACGTCGACGGGGCCGGTTCACAGACTCCGCTGCCCACGGGACTCGCTCGGAACCGGACCGTCGAGTGGAACTGGATCAAGATCGCGGCGGCCGTCCGCCAGATGATGGGTGAGGGCAAGAACGCGTGAAGCGGGCCCTGTTCGTGGGGATTGACGACTACCCCACGGTCGGTGACCTCAGCGGGTGCGTCGCCGACGCGACCGCGCTGGAGGAGATCCTGTCCCGGAACTCCGATGGCAGCAGGAATTGGCACACGTCCTCGGTGACGAGCGACACGGAGCACGTCACCCGCGACCGTCTACGGGGTTTGATCAGCGAGCTTTTCGCAAACCCGCGGAACACGGACCTGCTGTTCTTCTTCGCTGGCCACGGGGGCCAGACCCCCTGGGGTGCGGAACTGGTGACTCAGGACGCCACCGAGAACAGTTTGGGGGTGTCGATGAACGACCTCCTTACCTTGGCCAACGGCTCGCCCGCCCGGAGCGTCACGCTTATTCTCGACTGCTGCTTCAGCGGGGATCTCGGCAACCCGCCTGGGTTCCAGGCCGACGCCGTTGCCCAGAGCTTCCGGCTGGACAAGGCGGTTCTGCAGGAAGGGGTGACGGTCATGGCTGCCAGCCGCTCCACCGAGGTGTCGCAGGAGTCCGCCGGCCACGGAGCCTTCACCCGGATGCTCCTCGACGGTCTGGAAGGCGGCGCGACGGACCATCGTGGCCGTACCACAGCACTAAGCCTCTACGGCTACATCAGCGCCGCCTTCGACGCTTGGTCCCAGCGACCGGTACTCAAGACACATTTGACCGAACCAGTAGTCCTTCGGATTGGTCCCCCCTGGCTAGACGAGGGCTTGCTCCGTCAGCTGCCTGACCTGTTCCCTTCGGCCGACTACCGCCTGCAGCTAACACCCGCGCACGAAGGCGAGGGCCGTCCGCTGCCGCCCGGCAACCCCGGCACGCCGGAGCAGCAGGTCTTCGACTACCTGGGCCGGCTACGCAACGCCAATCTCGTGACGACGGACGAGGGACGAGCCCACTTCTGGGTGGCCTTGGAGAGTGGGTACGTCTATCTCACGCCCTTGGGACGGTACTTCTGGGGGCTCGCGAAGCGGGGAATCTTGTGACCCACATTGGGATTACCGGCCACCAAAACCTCGGCCCTGCGACGCGTCGCTCCGTGGCTGCCGCCGTCTCCTCCTTGCTCGCCAACATCCCGAACGGGGAGCTGGTCGGATTTTCGAGCTTGGCCGAAGGGGCGGACCAGCTCTTCGCGTTCTCCCTGTTGGCGGCTGGAGGCGAGCTAAATGCGGTCATCCCGAGTACGGATTATGAGGCCAGCTTCCAGTCCTCTGCCGTCCGCCGAACTTACGTGTCACTGCTAGGTCTGGCCGCAAAGAAGGAGACCCTGCCGTTCACGGGTCCTTCAGAGGACGCATATCTCGCAGCCGGCAAGCGTGTTGTGGAGCGCTCGAATCTCCTTGTCGCCGTATGGGACGGCGCCGAGGCCGCCGGGAAGGGTGGCACTGCTGACGTGGTGGCCTTCGCGCGCGGTCGTGGGGTGGACGTGCACATTCTCTGGCCCCCAGGCGCAACACGAGCCTGACTAGACTCGCATGTCCTCCGAAAGACACATCCCTCGTGGCTCCATGCCACGTCGCGTAAGCGTCTAAATCCTGTCACGTTCGCGACGACGAGCGCGGTCCCGATGTTGACGCCGGCCGAGCGGGGCAGCGTGCTGCCCAGCTGAACGACCGCTTTCCGGGCGCTGTTGGCGTAGAGCGCGCACATACCGGCTAGCCCGGACAACAAGAGTTCCGCTGCACCATCTGCCAAGACGATCACTCCTGCGCCGATCCGCGTCGACGGTTTGCAGGGTGTGTAGCGGATAGCGAGTCCTACGCCAGATCAGTTGTCGAGGCGGCCGGCAGGTCCGGGTACTTGGCCGCGATACGGATGAGCACTCCATAGCGGGCGTCGCCCCTCGTGGCAGGATCCTCTTCGCCTGCTTGGCGCGCCACAATTTCTAGGGTGCCTAAACCGATGGGTTCGGAGATGTGCAGAGCATGTGGGCTCGTGTCCGCATCGGCTAGAGCCCCAACGCCCCCGCCCAGCCTATATCGGGGCAACTGCTCGTGCGGCCAATATCAATTCGCTCCATGGAGTCTCCCCAGCCCATTCCAAATCAAGCTCCTCCTTCGAGGACAGGAACCTCGGCAACGAATTCAAGACCGTCTTGGGAGTAGAGCCGGGCACGGCATTCGGTCTGGTCTTGAGCCACGACATAACTGCGGGCACAGCGGACTCGGGTGTCAAGTCATACTCTTTGGCGTCATAACCAGCGAGGTCGGAGACAAAGCGCAAGTAAGAGTGGCCCCGTGGCACAATCAGGAGCCAGTCGTGCTCCTCGTCCGGGGTCTTTGCGGCCAACCGCCTCCCCATCGCGATTCCCAGCTCTAGCGGCATGTTGAATCTCGCGTAGTTGTCCTCGCCTTCGCCCTTGCACCGGGACAGGTCGTGGATTGAGTACCTGGAGGAGAGGACGCAACGCGCTATACGCTCCATTCGTGGCATTGCCACACTCCCAGACTCCAGCGCGCTTCGCGGCAGGAATCCGCAGCACACCGTCGCGAATACGATCGCATTCAGGACCGGTTCATACTCAGAATCGAAGGGGCAGTTTATGAACACGGACAGACAGGGATCCACCGTACAGTTCGGCTCTCCCGACGACTCACTGGGAAACGCTGGCGCTGCCGTCACAAAGATGTTCCTTGATGCTCTGGTCGAGGCTCATCGTCCAGCAGCTTAAGTATGCGTTGCCTTAGGTTCTGTGTATTGTCCTCATCCGCCTCATCGATCGAGTACGCGGTTGATGTGATCGTAAGCGCGTCGCGGAGCAGGCTCCGGGCTTCCATCACTCGCTCTTGTTGCCGCAGGACTTCAGCAAGCTCCACAAGTGTGGGGACCAGGCTTGGGTGCCGCGGACCCAACGTTCGACGCTGCATGTCCAGCGCGTCCCGAAGCAGCGACGCCGCATTGTCCAACTTACCCATCCCTCTGAGTAATTGGCCGAGTTGTCGGAGCGTCACGGCAATAGAAGGATGGTCTCGCCCCAGGCTTGTGTGCTGCAAGGCCAGAGCCTCCCTTAGGTACTTTTCCGCCACATGAGAGTCTCCCCGATCTTTCACGACTTGGGCGAGGGCCACCAGATTGGCTGCCACTGCGGGGTGGTCGGGACGGCGAGTTCTCGATTGCAGGTTTAGTGCCTCGCGTAGCCAGGCTTCGGCGTCGTCAAGTCGGCCTTGCTCATGAGCCACCTGGCCAAGACTCACCAGCACGGAGGCCAACGTAGGTACGTTAGTTGCATCTTCGACGTCGACTGAGTCAAGGGCCTCTCGCAGCCACCGCTCTGCATCCGCAAAGAGTTGTAGCTGACGGGCAACCACGGCAAGGTTGAGTAACGTTCGGAGGGTCGCCGGCGCATTCGGACTTGATTGCTCATACTGATGCCTGAGTTGAGATCGAAGTCCCTCATACCGGAGCTGTAGGTCACGAACGTTGGGCCTCAGCGCCTGCGCGTCCTCCTCCAGCTGTTCCATACGTCGGCGGGTCAGGGCTCCTGGTATGTCCCAGACGCGAATACGGCGCCCACCACAGGTCGCTAGGTGATCGCCACCGGGGCTGAAAGACATCCACCTTACCGACTCGTCGTGGCGGAGAACCTCGACTTGGTCCCCTGTATCTAGGTCCCACAAGATTACGATTCCATGAGAATGACCCGTAGCCAGTAGTCGCGCGTCTGGAGAAAATGTTAGCGACCGGACCGCTTGTCCGGGCCCTTCTAGGATTTTGCGCAACTCGCCAGTGTGCGAGTCCCATAGCCGAGCTTCCGCACCTTGACCAGACGTAGCCAGTACCCTGCCGTCTGGCGAAAACCCCAGGACGTGAACTGGGCCGCCGCAAGCCTTCAGGATGGACATAGGTTTTGCCGTAGCTGCGTCCCAAGTCCGGACCGTTCCATCGTCCGCCCCGGTGGCAATTCGCCCGGAGTCTGGCGCGAACGCGATAGCCTCAATAGGCGCCGAGTGACCCTCAAGGCGAGTTAAGACCGACGCGGTCTTTAAATCCCAGAGGGTCGCCATAAAGCCCGGCCCTGCTCGGGCGAGTTGCATACCGTGGGGCGAAAATGTCAGCGATCGGGTGGGCCCAGATTGGTCAACTAGCGTCGCGACTAGTTCTCCCGCCGCAAGGTCCCATAGCTGCGTGACCGGGGTGTCATCGCCGATCGCCAAGAGTGCGGCGTCTGGAGCGAGCGCTAAGTGCACAGGTTCCGGACTGCCTCGTCTGAGACTGAGGACTCGTCCCCCCGTTGTCGGACGCCACACGTTAATCGACTCGGCTACCGTGCCGGCTACCAACAGCGTTCCGTCTGGCTCGAATGCAATGAGCTGGGCAACCGTCGGCGGTGGCAGTCGCTTATTGAAGGAAGCGCGGGCCCCTGAATGAGCCTCCGCGTCCGGGCTAGGGCCCAGAGCGTTAGTGACACGTAGCGCGGCCTTTTCCAGATCTTTGTCCGAGGAGATGGTCAAAGCTAGTCTGTCGGACAAGAACGGTGGAATCCGCGTGTTCCCCACGAGTAGCGGAATCAGGACCTTCGACTGGTCGGCCCACGAGGCCTCCAGTGCGCCGCTCCATTCGGAGCGACAGTAAGACGAGGCTTCGGCTTTCGGTGTGATGAGAAACAAGATTGCTCGGGAGGAAGCAAGGGCATCCTCGATCGTCTCTCGCCAGCGCTCTCCCGGGTCGCGGCCTTGTTTATTGCCCCAAACCCTCAACCCCCGGCGACTTAGTAGTTCCGCCAATCGTGCGGCAGTGGGTGCATCTTCTACTGCATGGGAGATGAATACATCTGCCGTCATCTTAACCTCCCGCCGCGTTTCACGGCGCACGTCCCTGGCGGCGGACAGGCGGTCGGGCGGTCGCAGCTTGAAGCAGACATCTGTGGGGGGCGGGCGCTCACCATCATGCGCGCAGTCATTCTGGGCGACCCCCAAAGTCCCGTCTCGAGCGGCAGCATCGCCGTGACTGTCAGACTAGTCAGGGAGGGTCCTGCCTGGCGCCTCCTGATCCGGGAGCCGTCCATGGTGTCCTTGCTAGCGCCTCAGCGCCTTGAACCGTTCTGGATCAGACCGGCGTCTCCACGTCCTGAGTTCAGCAGCAAGGGTGATCCGGATGGGGAATGTCCGGATGCGACGAGCGCCTGCCCGTGTACAGCCCCAAGTCGGACCGGGCGCACGCAGGGTCAGGGGATTGCGAGGTCCAGGGTCTGGCGACCGCCAGCAGCGAGCCCGTGCGCCCATATGCACCAGCGAGCTGACGATTGCCACCTGCCTGTGCGGCGACGCCGTATTCAGCGGCTTGATGAAGTCGTGTGGAGTCTCCACCTGGTCGAGGAGCGCTCGCGAACAACACCGCGGCGTGCTGGTGTGGACCGCAGCCGACCGGGCGCTAGGGGGACGACCATTCAGCCAGGACCGCAGGGACTGCCCAGACTTCAGTTGACTCGGTTGGGTAGGGGCGGTCAGGCCGCGTGAGCGGTCTGGGTCAGTGTCTCGAACTCGATGGGGGTCATGCGGCCGAGGGCGTCTTGTCGTCGGCGGCGGTGG